>CALJLD010000067.1 GCA_937982665.1 uncultured Planctomycetales bacterium | reverse complement strand
CGAGATTACGTACGGTGACTGGAGTTCAGACGTGTGCTCTTCCGATCTGGTCAGGGGTCGGAGTCTGCGCAGACAGCGGCTGAAAGATCCAAGGCCCCAAAACTCCAGCAACTTCACACCAGCCACGGACGACTTTTCGAGCAGAACCGATTCGTCTACCCCGTTCTCAGTCGACGCTCACGCGGGATTTCGATCGGTGTGAATCTGAACCCGGACAAGATTTGCAACTTTGATTGCATTTATTGTCAGGTCGATCGAACGCGGCAAAGCGAGACCCGCTTTGTCGACATGTCCGAGTTGTTGGATGAACTGGACGGCATGTTAACGCTGATTCGCAGCGGCCAGATCTTTGAGGCAACAAACTTTCGCGCAACCCCACCGGAACTTCGTCGCTTGAATGACATCGCATTCAGTGGCGATGGCGAACCGACAACGTATCGCAATTTTGACGAGATTATTTCCGCTTGCGCTGGCGTGAAGTCACACCACAATGCGGACGACGTGAAGATGGTGCTGATCACAAACGCCAGCATGCTCCATCGTCCGCATGTGCAAAGAGGGCTGGAAATCCTGGACGCCAACAACGGCGAAATCTGGGCCAAGCTGGAAGCCGGCACTGACGAGTACTACCAACTCGTAGAGAGAACGCCTATTCCTTTCCGTC
This sequence comes from uncultured Planctomycetales bacterium, assembly GCA_937982665.1. Taxonomy (GTDB): domain Bacteria; phylum Planctomycetota; class Planctomycetia; order Pirellulales; family S012-138; genus CALJLD01. The sequence goes on along the minus strand of CALJLD010000067.1, from coordinate 44,787 downwards.
AGGTGTTGGACAACATTACGGCGGCCGCGCGAATTCGGCCTGTTGTTATCCAGTCGCTGTTCATGCGCATCCACGGTGAAGGACCGTCTGACGCTGAACTCGCTGCATTTGTTGACCGGCTTAGAGAGATCATTGCAGCAGGCGGTCAGATCAAACTTGTACAAGTCTACACCGTTGCCCGGCAGCCTGCGGAATCGTTCGTGGCGCCGCTTCCCAACGCGACGGTCGATGCCATTACCGAGCGGATTCGAAAAGCGGGGATTTCCGCCGAATCTTTCTACGGCGCAGGCAGCGATACCTAGCGTGCGAAATGCATCGCCGTCCTATTCTGCCAGCCCCTTGAGTGTTAGCCAACGCTCCGCATCTAGCGCGGACATACAGCCGGATGCTGCTGCCGTGACTGCCTGACGGTAGTAGTCGTCAGAAACGTCTCCTGCGGAAAAAACACCTTCCACGCTGGTCCAAGTGCGGAACGGCTCGGTCCACTTGATGTACCGCTTGTCAGTCAGTTCCAGCTGACCGCCGAGAAAATCCGTATTCGGCGTGTGGCCAATTGCCAGAAACATTCCGGAGACTTCGAGTTCCTGCGTTGAGCCGTCGGCGGTGCTCTTCAGCCGCACGCCGTTGACGACATCATCACCGAGAACTTCGTCAATGTTTGAATTCCATTTCACCTCGACCTTGGGGTTTTCCAAAACGCGCTCTTGCATGATTTTGCTCGCGCGGAATTCATCTCGTCTGTGAACGACGTAAACCTTGGATGCGAACTTGGTCAGGTAGCTGGCTTCTTCCATTGCGCTGTCACCACCACCCACCACCACCAGTGGCTGATTGCGGAACATCGGCAAAGCGCCATCGCAAACTGCGCAAGCAGAGACGCCTTTGTTCTTCAAGCGATGCTCTGATTCCAGGCCTAAATAGTTCGCGCGCGCTCCTGTGGCAATGATCACGGAATGCGCTTGGACAGATTCCCCGGAGAGCGAGTTCAGCGTGAAGGGCTGGCTGCTGAAGTCGACAGACTTGATATCGTCCGTCACGATGCGCGTGCCGAAGTTCGCGGCTTGCTGCCGCATGAACTCCATTTGTTCCGGACCAAACGCGGCCCGCTTGCCGGAATGACCTTCTTGCAAGTACTGGAGGTTGATGTATCTGTCGGGCGGCAGGGCACTCTTCGCGAACGCCTGGAGCACCTCATTGTCCACGTGCGGCCAGCCGGGGAAATTCTCAACCTCGGTCGTCAAGTTCAGTTGGCCCAGAGGGAGCGTTCCTTGCTGTTGGTTCTCCGGAGTGACAGCGCCTTCAAACACCAACGGCTCCAGGTTTGCTCGAGCCGCATAGATGGCCGCCGTCCAACCCGCGGGCCCACTTCCCACAATCACTACTTTTTCCGTCACGTCGTACTCCGTCGCTTTGCAAGAATCGCGAAATCTGCCGTATTCAGATCGCAAAATTATATGGGCTGAGCCCCGAAGGTCTATGAGGCCCGCCGCCGCGCATCGGGCTCAAACTCATACCCAACCAAATGTTTGCCAAAATGAGGCACTTTTCGTACAAATTGCCCATCCATCTTGGGGTCTTTATTCGGAGCGAGCCGGCAATCGTCGGCTCGCTCTTTTTGTCTGGACATCAATCGCCGCTCTGCGCGACGGATCGTCAGGCCGCTCGCCCCTGGGCATTCGCGCGCTGAAAACCAGGAATTCGCCGAAAAAGAAGCAAATGTCCCCTTTGACACAACTCCCCGCATCTTGTCTCGTATAATCCCTGAGAGCGTGTCGCTTCTCAACAACTACCGTTGCCGGCGCGGTGCTCAGCTCGCCAACCTTGCTCCCTCCATCCCTCAGTTGTTGATCGTGCGAACTTGACTTACTTTCGCACAGGCAATTGACGGCCAATTCACGAAAGGATGTTCCATGCGTCGATTCTGCGTAAGCCTGGCTGTAGCCGCTTTCCTTGTTCCTGCTTCGTTGGCTGTGGCCCAGACGCCGCCACCTCCGGTGCAACAGAATCAAGACGATGGCGTCCCCACCGATGGCCCTTACAAGTCGCTCAAGGGACAAGCCAGCTATCTAATGGGCATGCAGGCCGGCTACACCTTCCAACGTCAAGGTTTGACGGAGATTGATACGGACGCATTGGTTCAAGGCATTCTTGACGCATTTGCAAAGTCTGATCCCAAAGTGGATCCCGCCAAGATCGATCAGATCTTCACCACGTTTATGCAAAAGCTGGAAACGGAACACTTGGCAAAATGCCAAGCGGAGTCGCCCGCCAATCGCGAGGCCGGCAGCCGCTTCCTGGGAGAGAACAAACTTCGTGAGGGCGTTCAGACCGCCGCCAGCGGCCTGCAGTACAAAGTTATCCGTCAAGGAACGGGAACAACGCCTAAGGACGGCGACGTTGTCACGTTTCATTATCGCGGTACGCTTATTGATGAAACCGTCTTCGATGACTCGTACAAGGGCGGCATCCCTGCAACCATCCCCCTTGCGAATCTGATTCCTGGCTGGATTGAAGCCATGAAGATGATGAAAGAAGGCGCCAAGTGGCAGTTGTTTGTGCCTGCGGACCTTGCCTATGGTGATGAGCCTCGTCGCGGCAGCGGCATCCCCGCCGGCGCAACACTCGTCTTTGAAGTGGAATTGCTCAAGACGGAAGCCGGAGCACCTGGCGGATTGAATCTGCAAGGAATTCAAGGCGGCGGCGGAAACTAGGTTTCTCCCCGCGTTAGACATAACATGAGCGATTGTTCTGCGCGGCGGAGCAATCGCTTTGTTTTTTGGAATCATGTCGCCCAACTTCACGGAACGGTGAGAACGATGCGAAGCTTCTTGATATGCAGCGCAGTGATCCTCCTCGCAATGGCCGCGCCCGCGCAGGCTCAAACTCAAGAGCCGAAATCGCCATTGTTTCAAGCTGTGAAGTCGTCCGATGCCACAACTGTGAAGCAGTTGTTGGAGGATGGTGCCGATGCAAACGCGGAAGACCGCTATGGCGCCTCGCCGTTGGCGTTTGCAGCGGACCGTGGAGCGCTGGAAATTGTCAAACTTCTGGTGGAAGCCGGTGCGGAAGTGAACCATAAGGATGACTTCTACGGTGGCACTGCCATCTATTGGGCTGCATACCACGGACATGCGAATGTTCTGGTCTACCTGATGGAACAAGAAGCCGATCAAGCCGCAAGCGCATTCCAGACTGCCGCCATGCGAGGGCATTTGCCCGCCGTTCAAGCGATGTACGAACAAAGCGAATTCACTGAAAGCGAGGTTTCGCTCGCGCGTCGGTATGCGGCGCAATCCGGACATGAAGACGTCGCGGAATTCCTCGCCCAGTTCTTGCCGGAATCATCCGAATCAAACAACGCTGACGCAACGAATAGCGCCACAGAGGAAGAAGGTCCCCTTGTCGCGCCTCCCGCATTGCCGGAGTGGTCGCCATCACTTGCGGACCGTTCGATCTCCTCCGCCAATTGGCCGCAGTTTCGCGGAACGGGGGCTCGGGGAATTGCGGATGGACAAAGCCCGCCCGTGCGATTCGATGTGCCGGCAGATCAGAATGTCGCCTGGAAAGCACCCATCGCCGGCTTGGGACATTCTTGTCCCATCGTTTGGGAAGACCGCATTTTCATCACCACTGCCGTGAGCAGCGAGAACGACAAGTCGCTGCGGACCGGAGCTTACGGCGACTTTGATTCCGTCGAAGATGATTCCCCGCATCGCTGGCAAGTGTGGTGCCTGGACAAGTGGACCGGACAAGTCTTGTGGGTTCGCACCGTCTGCGAAGGCGTGCCAACGTTCAAGCGACACTTGAAGTCAACGCATGCCAACTCAACTCCGGCCACTGACGGAAAGTATGTGGTCTCGTGCTTCGCTAGTGAGGGTCTTTATTGCCACACGATGGATGGAGAACTCGTTTGGCAGAAAGACCTCGGTCCGTTGAACTCCGGCTGGTTCTATGACGAAGCCTATCAATGGGGTTTTGCCAGTTCACCGGTGATTCATAACGACACCGTGTATCTGCAGTGTGATGTTCAAGCCGGCTCCTTTGTGGCGGCTTTTGATCTGGCCACAGGCGAAGAGACCTGGCGGACCTCGCGAGATGAAATCCCATCGTGGGGATCGCCCACGATTCACCAGACAGCAAGTGGGCCCATGCTCATTACCGCGGCCTCGCGATTTGCGCGAGCTTATGACGCCGCAAGCGGTCAAGAGATCTGGCGCCTGGGTGGGCATTCGGAGATTCCCGTCCCCACGCCATTTGTCGCTCACGACTTAATCTACATCTGCAGCGGCTACCGTCCCATTCGTCCCATCTATGCCGTCAAACTCTCGGTTTCCGGCGATATCACGCCGGGCAAAGGAACCACGGAACAAGACAACGCCAACGAAGACCAAACCACCGACGATGAAAATCCCGCGGACGCCATCGCGTGGAAGCTCGAACGTGACGGCCCGTACATGCCCACGCCCTTGGTCTACGGTGACTACATGTATGTTTGCAGCAACAACGGATTGTTGACATGTTACGAAGCCACAACCGGCGAACGCATCTATCGCCAACGGCTCGCCCGCGCTGGCGCTCAAAGTTTTGTCGGCTCGCTGGTCGCGGCGGACGGAACCATTTACGTCGCCAGCGAAGAAGGCAACGTGCTCGCTTTTCGGGCTGGTCCCGTCTTTCGGCTGCTCGCAACAAACCCTTTGGGCGAGGCCTGCCACGCAACGCCTGCCATCTCCGGTGGCCTGTTAATCTTACGTACCACCAGCCATGTAATTGCCGTTGGCCAGCCCGCAACCGCTGGCGAATAGCGGCGCAAGTACAGCCAAGCACAGCGTCGCGCTGGGCGTTGGAATTGCGGCCCATTTACTCATCTTTACTCATCGCGGCAGTCATCCTCGCGAATCCCGTAAAAAGCCGCGCATAACGCTGCACCGCATAGACCTCAGCAGTGGCTTGCGTAGAATTCACTAGATACAACGCGGCCGCGCGCTGCATTTCTTCCGTCGCCAGATTCATTCTCTTTGCTGCTGCTCTAATGTTTTCTCGCCGCATGCTGAAGTCCAAGATCCACCGTGCTACTGTCACGGAAGCAAACGTGGATTACGAGGGCAGCATCACAATCGATCAGGATTTGCTGACCGCCGCGGACATTATTCCCTATGAAGAGGTCCGCGTTTGGAACGTCACTCGCGGAACACGTCTGGAAACGTACGCAATCCCCGGCCCAAGTGGCTCTGGCGTCATTTGCATGAACGGAGCCGCGGCGCACCTGGTCACCGCCGGTGAGATTGTCATCGTTGCCTCGTTCGTGGATATGGCCAACGCCGATGTCGCAAGTCATCAGCCCAAATTGGTCTTTGTGGACGAACACAACCGCCAGTGCCCGGCGCCGGAAGCCGCACAAACCTGAAGCATCACCTGGATGATCAACTTTCTTCGCGGCGCATGATTTGATGGGTATCCAGGATCCAACGTTCGTGTTGCTTGCCGCGTGTCTTGTCCCGGCAATTGCCTTCGGCTTGCTGGTTTGGGCATTCATCAAGACCAAAATGAAGCTCAAGAAACCGTATTGCCGAGATTGCGGCGCGGACCTCGGTGAGGAAGATACGGAGACCTGCCCTCATTGCGGACAACTCATCGTGCAACCGGACGATGATACGCTGGATGATTTCGATGATTGAGTTGCCAGCGTCAACGCATTCGCCAACATGGTAATGAACAACGCGTGCATGTCGTAAATTTGCTTCTCCGGTTCCTATTGCCCGCGCTATTCTCAAGCAACGCTTGCTTTCGAGTATCGCCGCCTGACAAACCACGTCATTGGCGGAATTTGCGCCAGCTAGCGCGTGTTTGCCGATTCTGACTGGGGAGTTCATCCCTACCGGACCGATATTGTGAGAGATCAATTCTTGCGCTTTTGCGCGCAGACGGATGCTGGCAGCGGTGTCAATTGCGGCCGGCGCCCCTCGCGCATCCGATCAGGCGCAATCGAGATCACGAAAACAGAGGAGTTTCCGCATGCATCGGCGCACGTTTCTCACGGTCTCAGGCATCGCCTGGTGCTCAGCCACTCTGGGGACGGAAGCAAGACTGTTCGCCCAAGTGCCCACTCAGGCCACGGCAGCGCGGACCATTGAAGTTCCGCAAGCCAATCGTCGCGGCAATTCCGTTGTGAGTGCGGTCGCAGTCAACAGTGCCGGAACGGAAGTCGCCGCCGCTGGTGATGACCACATGGTCCGCATCTGGAACATTGCAGAAGGTAGTGGAGTCCGAACCTTACGCGGCCACACCGATTGGGTTCGGGCGCTAGCTTATAGCCCTGATGGCCGCTTATTGGCCTCCGGCGCGGATGACCGCGGCGTCATCTTGTGGAATGCGGCGGACGGTCAACAAGTCCGCAGAATCCAAACGCCAGCGCGAGCGATTTACGGTCTCGCGTTTTCGCCGGAGAGCGACCAACTCGCAATTGGCGGCTTTGATTCCAAACTGCATCTCCGCGCAGTCTCCACAGGCGAAGAAGTCCGCGTCCTGGATTGCACCTGTCGCGACATTCGCGCCGTCGCCTGGAGCGCGAATGGCACCACGCTCGCCGCCGCCGGTCAGGATGGAAAGCTGCTGTTGTGGGGATCCGCCGGCGGGCAGTTGCTGCACACGTTGCAAGCGGACCGTCGACGTATTCGCGGAATCAGTTTCAGCCCGGACAGCGCACAGATTGCTTCCGCTGGAGAAGGCCGCAACATCCGCTTGTTTGACGTCGCAGCAGGCACGGAACTCGCCCACTTTGAAGTTCGTGGCGGCAAGCTGATGTCCCTTGTCCACTGCGATCAAAACGTGGTCGCCACTGGCGGTTCGGACAACTTGATTCGCCTTTGGGATCTTGTCGAGCAAAAAGAAATCAAGCAATTGACCGGACACAAAGGGTCCATCGACGCGCTGGATTACAACGCCAGCACCAAGACTCTTGTTTCCGGTAGCTTCGACACCACATTGATGTTCTGGCCAATGGCCGAAGCTGGCCGCACAACGCTGAATTCCTTTCCACCCATTCGCTAACGGACACGCCGGCGAGCACCACTTCGCCTGAATTCACCGGACAATTCATTACCCACTTGCGTGGCCAAGGATGGCCGTCCCTCCCCTGGGAAGTTGCAAGCGACAGGAGGTCTCACGTGGGACTGTTCAAGAAAGCTGCATCGCTCACGAAGTCAGTTGCTGGCCTGCTGGCCGCCAAACCCGTTGCTCCGGATCAAACCGCTGATGGCCACGTCTGCGGCATCGAGCAGATGGAACCGCGGCTGATGCTCTCGGCCGACCCCATCGCGCAAATCTTCATGGGCGCGGTCTATGTGGAACAGACCTCCACAGGTGAAGAAAGCGCCGGCGACGTCTTTGAACTCACTTGGACCGGCGGCGCGGACAACACGCAGTTAACTCAGTTGATCATCAGTGGTGATCAAGACGGTAACGGGCTGGATGATGGTGACGTCTTCTTTGATCCGCTGCCTGGCGGACCTGGCGTGGGTGCGGCGTTTGACTTCACCGTAATTTCCGCCGATGGCATCGACAGCGTCAGCCACTCCGTCAGCGCCGACGGCACTCAACTCTTGATCAATGTGCAGGGGTGGGATCCCGGCGAGAAGCTCATCTTCAGCATTGATGTAGATGAACAGGACGATACGCCCAACTCCCTCGTTGAAGGTGCGGAGTTTGAGAACTCTGTTCTCATCGCAACCTTTACATCGATGGATGGTCACTATGAGAACGTGACTGGCGAAAGCCGATTCCTGGACAGCTATGATCATTTGATTGATCCATCGCTCGCGCTTCCATTGGATGATCAGTTGCCAGCGGGCGAAGGCACCGTCGTCCGTTCCGCGGGAACCGGTTTCGACATCGAGCAACCAGCCTTGCCGATCACGATTTCCGGGACAGTCTTTGACGATCTCAACCTGAACAATCAACAGGATGCTGGCGAAAGCGGCATCAGCGGCGTCGACCTGGAATTGCAGATCCTGGACAACGGCGTCTGGACGTCAACCGGCATGACAGCCGTGACTGACGCGGACGGCAACTATTCCTTCTCGCACAATTGTCCCGGCGAGTATCGCATTGTTGAAACACAGCCAGACGGGATGTTCAGCGTTGGCGCAACGCCGGGCACGGTTGATGGCGTGACCAACGGTAACGTTGAAACCCCGGACATCCTGGCGAACATTCATGTCCTGGGCGGTGAAGACGCGGTGAACTATGACTTCGCCGAGGCTCGTCCGGCCGAACTCTCCGGACATGTTTTCCACGATGTCGACAATGATGGCATCTTCGATCCGGGCGAAGACCCGATTGCTGGCGTCACCATTCAAATCCAACGCTTGGGTGACAGCATCCAAGCCGCCGGACCACCCATCGACGTAATCACCGATGGCAACGGTTTCTGGAGCGCGGACGGGCTGCTGCCGGGAACATACACGGTTACGGAAATGCAACCCGACGGCTGGCTGGATGGTATGGATCATCTGGGAACAGCCGGCGGTTTGGCATCGGCTAACGACACCTTCGAGCAAATCGTGCTCGGTTCCGGCGATGAAGGACATCAGTACGACTTCGGGGAGCGGCTCGTCGGCAGCATCGGCGGGCTTGTGCATGTTGATCCCAACGCCAACGGATTGTTTGACGCTGGCGAAACCGTTCTGCCAGGTGTCACCGTTCAGTTGCTCGATGGCAGCGGCAACGTGATCGACACGACGCAAACCGGCGCTGACGGAAGATACCTGTTTACGGATCTGCAGCCGGGAACATACGGCGTGCGAGAAATCCAGCCCAGCGGCTATTTTGACGGCGCTGATCGCGTTGGCGATGTTGGCGGCGTCAACAGCACCAATGACGAGATCACTCAAATCGTGCTGGGGTCAGGCATTGATGCTCGCGAGTATGACTTCGCCGAAATTCCAGCCGCGGGCATTTCCGGTTTTGTCTACGAAGATGACAACAATGACGGCGTCATGGACGCTGGCGAGCAAGGAATTGCTGGAGTCACTCTCGAACTGCTGGATTCCAGCGGAGCGGGGACCGGCATCACAACCGTCACCGCGGCTGATGGTTCCTATGGTTTCCTCGGCTTGCAGCCAGGCACTTACGGCGTCAGCGAAGTTCAGCCGTCAGGCTACTTGGATGGCCTAGACACAGCAGGCGATCAGGGCGGCGTTGCCGGTAACGACATCATCACGGCCGCCAGTTTGGCTCCTGGCGTGATGGGTGTGAACTACAACTTTGGCGAACTCCGCCCCGCCAGCATCAGTGGCCAGGTCTATGCGGATGACAATGACAACGGATTGATTGACAGTGGCGAAATGCTGCTGCCAGGCGTGACCGTTGAATTGTTGGACGCCAACGGCAACCCCACTGGCATCACAACCGTTACCGCGGCTGATGGATCGTACAGCTTTGAAAACCTGCTGCCAGGTACTTATGGCGTGCGCGAGTTCCAGCCGAGTGGATTCCTGGATGGCCGGGATACTGCGGGAGACGCTGGCGGTTCGGCAAACAGCGCCGCGGATGAAATCACCGGAGCCGTGCTTGCCGCAGGGCAAGATGGATTGCACTACAACTTCGGCGAAATCAAACCGGCCAGTATTGCTGGCCGCGTCTACGCGGATGACAACAACAACGGTTTGATCGATAGCGGCGAAATGTTGCTGCCGGGCGTGACAGTGGAATTGCTCAATGAGCAGGGAGCCGTTATCGCCACCACAACCACGGCAGCGGATGGCTCCTACAAGTTCGAAGGGCTGGCGCCCGGAACGTACAGCGTCCGCGAACAACAACCCAATGGCTTCTTCGATGGTTTGGATACTCCCGGCGATGCCGGCGGAACAGCCGACAATCCCGGCGACCAAATCAGCGGAGCCCAATTGGCGGCCAACCAACATGCCGTGGAATACAACTTCGGCGAGATCAAACCAGCAGCCATTTCCGGCTTTGTTTTCCAGGATGGCGCGACAGTCGAATTCACAACCGATCGCGATCCCGATGATATTCCGGACTCGGAGATTCCTCGGGACGGTCAACGTACGTCCGATGACACCCCGCTAGGTGGCGTCACCTTGCAACTGCTGCGAGCGGACGGAACGCCTGTCACCGATGGTGATGGCCAACCGCTGACAACCGTCACCGACTCCAACGGCTTCTACCAGTTCACCGGCTTGTTGCCAGGTGAATACATTGTGGTTGAGCAACAGCCTGATGGCTATCGCGATTGGCGGGACAGCCCTGGCAGCACTGGCGGAGTTGCGGCGAATCTCAACAGCCCGATCCCAGGTGAACTTTCCGGTGTGGATCACCAGTATGACGCCATCGCGGCGATCACGGTGACCGCCGGGCAAGAATCGCAGGAGAATAACTTCAGCGAAGTTCGCGTTTCCACCACTCCACCGCCACCGCCGCCGGAAGATCCCCCGGAAGTCGTCATTGTGCCCTTTGACGTGCCGCGCGAAGTGCCGGTGCAACAGCCGGTTCAGTTCATTCCCGTTGAACAGCCGGCCACCGTCATCACTCAAGAGTTTGTTGAGCCGCCCATTTATTCCAGCGTGACCTTTGGTCCCGGCGGAGGCGGCAATCCCGGATACACCTGGCACCTCAGCATCATTGACGCCGGGCACCCGCGTGGCGATGTGACGCAAGACTCGGTGGCGTTCAATGTGGCGGATGCACGCATCACGGCTGTGAACGCGTTCATGGACAACTCCATGGACCAAGGGCGATGGCTGCTCGATACGCCTGATGGGCCGCGAGAAGTCATCTACGGAGCCACAGATGGCTTGCCTGTCACCGGCGACTGGAATGGTGACGGCGTTACGGATCTCGCCGTGTTCCGTGAAGGGCAGTGGTACATTGATCTCAATGGCGACGGAATTTGGGACGCTGGCGATCTTTGGGCCGAACTTGGAGACGTGGATGATCTGCCCGTCTCCGGCGATTGGGACGGCGACGGCAAGATCGATATCGGCATCTTTGGTCCCATGTGGCCCAATGATCCGCGTGCGCTGGCGGTTGAGCCCGGCTTGCCAGATCGCGACAACGAACCAACTGGCGAAACCAAGAACATTCCGCCGGAAGCCCAAAACGCGCCCGTCGGCTATCGACTGATGAAGCGCACCGCCCAAGGGCCAACTCGGGCTGACGTCATTGACCACGTCTTCCAAATGGGCCACGAACGGGACTTCCCGGTCACGGGCGATTGGAACGGCGACGGCATCGAAACGATCGGAATCTTCAGCGGCGGCACCTGGACTTTGGATGACAACGGTGACGGCCGCTGGACGCCTGGCGAAACGATGGTCGACTTTGGTCAACCGGGCGATCTGCCGGTCGTCGGCGATTGGGATGGCGACGGCGTCGATGACCTGGGAGTCTTCCGCGCAGGAACATTCCTGCTGGACTCAAATGGGAATCACCATGTGGACGCGACAGATCGCGTGTTCGCCATGGGTGAAGCCGGTGATCTGCCGGTCTCCGGCGACTGGGATGGCGATGGCCTGGAAGAACCCGGAGTCTATCGTTCCGCTGCGCCACACGGCACATTCGATCTGACCGGCAGCCAACAGCCGGATGATCCCTTCGCGGGCAACCAGGAATAGCAGTTCATACAAAAAGCAACGGCCTCGGACACGCGTCCGAGGCCGTTTTTTGTTTACAACGCTTGGTTCGCAGAGTTCCGAACGTCAACCAACGTCATCGGGAACAACTTCAAGCGCTTCGGGGAACGCGTCCAGAACCTCAACTTCCCCAAACACGAAAGAGATTTGCGTTCCGTTGACTTCCTGGCTGCGCTTCATCGCCATCTTCGTGCCCTGAAAGTCTTTGTAGTCGCTATAAAAAATGTCAACCGCGACACCCCCATTGGGCGTATCCAGGATCGTGGCCATCTTGATCAACAAGCCGGTGTCTTGTGCGAAGAACCGGCTGACTTTGTTGCCGGATGTCGGCACAAATTCCACTTCGCAGCATTCCACGCCGCGCACGGAAATCCCTTGCGACTTGGTGCGGATCTCACCCGCAAAATCTTCTCCCCAAGTCAACATATCCAAGTGGTTCATTCTGCGGACGAAATCCTCTTGCTCCGTGCCTTGCAGCTTGCGGTTGCCCAAACCCGGGCTGGGATTCTTCTCCCAAGCCGTTTCGCCGTTGTAGCCCTGCTCGTAGATCGCGCCGCCGGGCAGTTCCATCTTGCGATAGAACCTGTCCTTGCCGTAATAGCTTTCGAAAGTTGCTTCCGCACCTTGAGGCAACTCCATTGTCCCGGAGATCTTCACCGTCCGAGTTTTTTCCAAAGCCTCAGCGCCGCCCAAAGCTTCCACATACTTGGAAATGATTGTTTGAGCATCCGGCAGTTGTTCTTCGGTTTGCGCCGCGGCAGGCAAGGCAAAGGCGCACAACGCAAGCAAAGCGCCAAGCAAGCGCGTCGTTTGGACGGCAGATGGATTCGGTCGCGACATTCTGAAAACTCCTTGGCGATGGATGAGAATCGGAGAGTGCAAAGTCGTCGTTCTCAAAGTTGACTTTGTCGTGCGAGGAGCCATCGAGCGAACACGTGCATCACTGCGGAATACACTCGCCCGAGGCGATTTCCCAAGCACTCTTGTAACAAATGCCCGGTCGCCAAAGTGCGAAACGCCCAACAGTTGGGGAACGCCAAACTCCATTGTGGATGAGATTTAGTCGTGCATGAGATCTAATCGTGCAAGAGATTTACTCGCTATGGCAAATCCGGGCGAAAACCGAGGTAGAGTTGATTGCAGATACACGACATATACACACGACATTGTCGTGAACCTATCAAGACACCAGGCCTGCTGGCAACGCAAACACCATGATCCCTGGTACGCCAAGGCGACACCGCTTTCCGCGACTACAATTCACGTTCGCTTCGGCGCTGCGCATGGTGACATTTGGCTGCATCACGCTGGCTGCCGTTCGATACGCGGATACTTTGCCGGGTGCAATTCTTGAGTACGCTGTCGTCTGCGGATTTCTTGCTTTGGCTTTCTTCTTGGTTCAGCAAGACCAGCGCCAGCGGAGTATCGCATTCTTCGCACTGTTGTTTGCTGGTGTCTATGCCGTAGTCGTCGCGTGCCTGGCTCCGCTGTCAGTCATATCAGGAACGCCTGTTGTTCCTGACTTCCTTCGCTCAACCTTCATGTTCATGTCCGAAAGGAACGGAGTGTTTGATAACGGTTGTGGCGGATTCCCGCCTGGGCAAGCCGATCCGATTCACTTCCGCACTCCGGATCAGGCGAGCTTCATGCGCGTTGTGTATTTGATCGGCGCGGCCATCAGCGCGTACTGCGGCGGAGCGATCGCACGAGCATCCATGCGGCGTCGAGATCAAAAGATTCGCAGCGAAGCGCTAATGTTTCCGCACGCGTCGCAGCATCCCTTGCTGGGCAACTAGGGCACGGATTCGCGACCGGCAGCGCGCGCCAGCGGTCAAGCAAGGAAGCCCAAGGCAAGGCGCAAGCTGGAAACTACGCACCCGGCTCTCCATGGTCATCGCTGATGGCACTTACACCGCTTTGACTCCAACGTTGCTCCATCCACTCGGTGGAAACAAATCGCCGCAGCAACATTCGCAGGGACTTGTCCATCGCCGGCGTGATTTGCGCATCAGATTGGTCAGCTTCTTGGCCGCTTGCCGCTGGCTCCATGGATTCAATCCCGCCCCAGCCCAAGCGAACCGGCCAGTTGTTCTTTTCCGCGCCATTGTTGAACATCATCATTACGCGCAAAGACCAGGTTGTTCCGAACAGTGTTCTGAAGTCCGACCAAAGCTGCGCGAAGGAACGCTCAGGCCGAATCGCGCTTGCGCGACAGATGAAGACAAGCTGCACCGCAGGCAGGACGCCGCCGATGATTGCAGCCGTGACGAGGCCGGCGCTTTCGTAGTTGGCCAGCGATGCTGTGCCGGGCAAGAACGTATGCAACGTCATGATTTGTGCCGCGGCGATGCCAAGCACTGCCAGCCACATTCGCGTGGCGGCAAAGTTGATCACCTCGAAAGCGATCAATGCCCATAGCAACCAACTGACCAGACCCGGCAAGCGAAACCGCAACAACGACGTGTTCACAAACGCGGAGATTGCCGGGCCGGCGAGCACGAACAACAGAGTCAGCACAACGAATTGCCACGCTTTGTTCTGCGGCCGCTTGGCTCCCAGCAATGCCATGAACGGTGCGAACGTGCAGATCCCGGCGAGGTAGCGGAGCATTTGATCGCTCGCTCTTGCTTCCGCGGAGTTGCCGCTTAGCAAGAATGCCGCAACGCAACAAACCAACAGTGCGAAGATCGCCCAATTTCGCGGAGCGAAGAGAGTTGTTTCGCGCAGCGCAGAGCAGCTGCTGAACAGCACGGCGGCCAACAACAGCGATCCAATGACCACCCATGACTCGTAATCTTGCATGGTTTTGAGGATAGCGTCACGGGGCAAATGCCCATAGCCATTGCGTGCGTCATTCAACCGTCAAACTCGCCGGAACGGCCAGCAAAACCGGCCCCACGGTTGGATCCGGCCATCCGGACTGACTGCTACAGGCTGGCCATTGCGAGCGATTCCAGCGCGCCAACCGGTATCAATGGCAAGAGCCTGATATTCGCTGCACGGCGGCGCGGGATAGAAAAACAGGGGCAGGGTGCAATCAGGCTCGATATTACCGATGGCGCGGTCGGATTTCGCGACTCGCGCTGGTGTTTGCGAAAACAACGGACGGAGCCACAGGACCGCATATCGCGGCTCTTTGGAACATTCTGTTTGTGCGCCAACCACCACCAACGCGTTGATGATTCCCGCCGAGGTTCAAATCCTTGCGTGATGCCGCACCCCCAGCGGTTGGGACACCGTCACGCGTTGTTTACATAACGAAGTTGTTTGGAAGAGTTGTTTGTTTCGAGATGCTGTTCAAAGACTGGATGCCCCTCCCAGCCGCCTGACGTTGTTGCAGTTGTTTTGTGCCGTTAGCCAAATGGACTGAGCAAGCACACCGCGACCACAACTGACTGCAGGCATTCCCCTTCCCACCAAAAACGCGCGAAGAGTCCAACACACCAAGGAGGACCTGATGAATTCCCTGTTGATGCTATCCGCACTATTACTCGGCGGAGACCCGCCGGCTGATGACGCCAGTGCGTATTATGTCCCCACTCCGGTCCTTCAATACAGCGCGGCGACAAGCGGGTTTGAAAACACCGGCTATGGGCAGCACTATGGCAATTCGTTTGATGGCTGGGGTTGGGGCTACCCAACTGGCAACTACTCAGGCTTGTGCCCGGTCACACGTCGCAGCGTCCACAACATGAGCTTGTGGGATAGCTACTGCTGGGAAACCTCAATCTGCGGTTGCTGCGGATACGAAAACGGATCTTACTGCCACATTTTGTTCTGCGAGAGCCGCAAGCACCACGGCTACGGCGCATGTGGTGGGTGCGAGTCCGGAAACTGTGGGCATGGGCATGTCGGTTACGGTCACGAAGGCCACAGCCACAGCCAAGGCGCCATCATCATCGAGGACGGTGGCCCAGCTGGCGGCACCATCATCACCCCACCTGCTGTTGAAGACAACGGCGCGGCCACCGGCGATGATGGCATGACCCGCTTGCAAGGCGGCCGATATGACGACTTCCTCCTCGAGCCCGGCGAAGAGCGCAATCCGGTCAATGCTCCCTGGATCAAAAACACCAATCTTCGCACCAAACCGTTGGACAGCGCGGAGCCCCCGCTGCGAAATTGGCTGTTCCCCCGCAGCCAAAAGCCGGAATTGCCGCCCATCGCTCCCAACGAAAAGGTGTCCGATTCCGCCCCCGCCGCGGACCCGTTCTTCAACGGACAAAAGCAGAAGTAATCATTTGCCAGAGACGGCGAAGCCACCAGACAGGCTGGTTGTCCAACATCGGACGGCCAGCCTGTTTTTTTTGTCGCAAAGCGTCAACCGTTGCCGCAAATCGCGCGAAGCATTTGCCGGGGACTTCTTCCCCAACTGGGGAGTTTTGCCCCGGTCCAACCGTGTTGCTCAGGACAGTCGGCGGCCCAGCGAGGCCCACGCGCTCAAAATCATCAAGAAATGTGCAATCTGTAAGTCGTTTGGATCACACAACTTGCAACCACATCGCCCGCTACTCTTTCCAGGTCGTGCGGATATCTCAGTGTGCCGCTGTGTTTTGGCGCGGCTGTTGCTTTAGGTCGTCGCACAAGCAAACCACGCTTGCAAAAATGACCCCAAACCGCAGCAGACTGATGACCCGCTCCACTCAAACTCGCCGCCGCAAGAAAGCTCAACTCCAGGTTGATTTCGTGCCTGTGGAGAACATGAGTGATGAGGAACTGTTGCTGGAATACCGTACGACCCAAAGCCAACGCTGGTTCCAGATTCTTGTCCAGCGTTATGAGCACGAGTTGTATCACTATCTGGCCCGATACCTCGGCGATTCCACGCTGGCGGAGGACGTCTTTCAGGCGACATTCCTGCAGCTGCATCGCAAGTGCGATTACTTCGAAGAAGGCCGCAAGGTCCGCCCTTGGCTGTACACCATTGCCACCAATCAGGCGATTGACGCAACGCGGCGAGAAAAGCGGCACAAGGCCGTGAGCTTGAACACCGTCACGGAAGCTCATGACGGCGAAGTCGGCACCATGGGCGATATCCTCGTCGGCACCGATCCGGAACCTTGCGATCTGCTCGAAACGGCCGATTCCTGCGACTGGACGCGCGGCGCGGTGGCCAACCTGCCGGACCAGCTGCGTCAGGTCGTCGAGCTGATTTACTTCCAACAGATGAAATACCGCGAAGCGGCCGATGTGCTGTCCCTCCCCTTGGGGACGGTCAAGAGCCGCATGCACACGGCCATCATGCGACTCAACGAAGCTTGGGAAGAGCGGATGGCCGCATAAGCAGACAAAACCACGTTCTCATGTGACTGACATCACTGTCGTTCCCTGCCCCGGTTTGCGGCAACAAACCGGGGTTTCTTTTTGCGCGGAGCGAGAACGGTTAGTTGCTGTTTGGCCCTGCAGCGGGCATGTCCCGCAGATGAAAGAAGCAGTTGGATTTTGTTACCCCTTCTCCTGTGCGGCGTAGAACGTGTTTGTCGTAGCGCAATTGGGCTACGTGACGAAATGCCACCAAGTGAAACGACGATTCGGTGGCATGGCCACATCGCGCAGCATGGGTGGCCATGAATGCGTCTTGTCTTGCCGCTTTCGGGTGAACCAATAATCGCATGCAGCGCGAAGCGCGCGGGATCGTCTTTCCCGCGCAGTCGGGCATTTAGTCCATACCGCGTCATGACGCCTGGTGAAGACAACAACGAATGCAAGGGTCGCATCGCCAACTGAAGGATGATGAGCGACAAGTCAATTCGGACTTGACTGGATTCCCGCCTTCGCGGGAATGACGTTGTGCGGTGACCTCATGCGCTAGCGTTGCGCACCGATGTCATCACTGACCAGATGGTCCTGACGCGCTCAGCGGCGAGACGTCGATCTGCACTTTTGGGAATTTCTGGCTGATCGCCAGAACTTGTTGCGGCGTCAGGCTGAATGGCTGGTTCCAGTTTGTGATCGAGATTTGTTTGATGCTTGGCATGGCGGCGAAGGCTTCGAGCTCTTCCACGGAGAGGTCTTGAGAGTTCAGCCGGAAGATCAATTCCTCAATTGTGGTTGAGTTCGCCAAGCGCTTGAGCGCTCCCGGCTGCGCGGCACTGCTTGATTTGATTTCGCCGGGGCCCAGGACTTGGCCGGGGGCCAGGATATAGAGCGAGACCAGGCTGTTCAGCGAGGCAATGGTTGCCGCATCGTCCTCGGTGATGGGATCGTTGGTGCCGATTGTCAGGTATTCCACCTGATCCAAGCCGGCCAGGTCCGTGATCCGCGTTTCGGCGTTTGAGGGGTTGGCGAGTTGGTAATTGTAAGGGGACGTAACCGAAAGAAACGTTAGTTCGGGGAACTGCCGAATCCGTGCGATTGACTCCGGCGAGACTTGCCGCCAATCAAGGGATAGCTGTTCCATGCCGGGAATGAGTGGCAAGTTTGCGACGCCATCGGCGGTTAAATCGCTGTTGGACAGATTCAAAGATTGCAGATGTTGGATATCGGCCAGGCGGCCCACGTCGGCATCGCCAAACTTCGCCTGACCAAGATAGATGAATCGCAGCTCACCGAAGTAGCTTTCGCCGACGAGCGTTGCGACCCAGTTGGGCAAGTGCCAGCCTTCATGCTCGAAGTAAAGATCGCCTTCGTTAAGGCGAATGCCACGGTATTGGATTCTGCCTCCCTCATCTTCAATCCATCGGGCGACGTTTGACTCACGTCGGCTTGGGCCAAAGTGCCATTCCCAAGCGATGACGCCGGCGACGACGAGAATGGTGAGTATCGTCCAAGCGCGCCAGGAGCGATGCAGCCGATGACGGACAAACTGCCCTCCAAGAAATGTGGCCAGGCCGAGCAGGACCACAACAATTGGCAATTGCAAATCCGCAACAGGCAGCACCCAAACGAATTGAAATAAGAGCGACGTGGCGGCGAGAACAATTGCCACGGCGATGAAGAGCTTGCCGCGCGAGAAGAGCGGAGGCAGCTTCTCGTTTGACTCGCGTGCGGGCGTTAGTTCGGTCTGCGGCGTGTTCATCGTTGGGAATATTCTTCTCTCTCCAAGCCCCACGGCAACGGCTCAACAAATATGCCAACGTCCGGCCGCAGCTGTTTGGCTTCGCGGACGCCGGCGGCCGTGACTTGAGAAAAACGTAACGTGACGGATTCCAGGTTGGGCATTTCCATCAGAGTTAGCAAGTCATTGTCCGTGAACTCCTGCATCGACAGGCCAAGCCTTCGAATCGCCTGGGATTTTGCCAACTCAGGCAAGCCGCTGATATTGGCTGGCTCGCCGTCGCAATGGTCAACAATCTGGGCGAGGAATTCGTCATCAATTGTTGTTTCCGTTCGCCTGGCAAGGTGACTTCCGCCCCAAAGTGCGAGTACAAGCAGGCCGTGTTGTCTTCGAGATGGCGTCTGCAGGTTGAGCATGTCAAGTTGAGGAAGTGACGCCAAGGCGGCGCCATCGGCCGCGTCAAAATGATCCACGCGGGTATTGAGCATCGTTAGTTGTGTGAGACCGGTCAGGTACCTGGCGTGCGATTCTCTCTGGGGCGAGGCATCCACTGGAGCCAACAAGGGCGCGAGAACTCTGCCTTGGTTGAAGTCACGGCGGAGTTCGACCGTAAGCGTGGTCATGGATGTGTATTGCCGTAGCCGCTCGACGCTTTGCGGCGTGACCTGATCCCACACCAACGCGATGGTTTGCACCTGCGGCACGACAGGCATTTGCGCCACTCCGTCCGCGGTGATGTCAGGCGAACTGAGTGTCAGTAATTCCGCCTGGCGAACCGAGGACAACAGTGCGAGTTGTGCATCGTCCGCTCGACGCAGCCCGATTTCTTTCGGCGGATTGAAGTATGTGAGGCCCAGCACGTCACGCAGCCAGTTGGGATAGGCTGTGCCATCGGGCGAGCGAAAATATCCCTGCGGCGGCCTGGCGAAGATCCGCGAGGCCTGATGGTACTTGACGAGATTGCCGCGCGCGACGAGTTGGTCCAGCGCGGACGACTCTCTTCTGGCATCCATGATTCTTCGCCCGGCGAACGCGAACACCGCGGCGAGCACCGCCACGACAATCAGCCCCGTGCGGAGCGAGATTCGGAAGCGATAGCGGATCGCCTGTCCGACACATGCGAGTACCACCGCGCTTGCGCCGGCGACAACCGCCAACTGCCCTGACGTTAACTGCAAGCCAAAGAACCACCAGCAAGCGGCAACGCTTAACACCACCCCGCCAAGGACTAACAGCAACATCGTCAAACGGCTGAAGCGCGTTTGCGGTTGCGATTTGGTGGGCTTTGGCGATTGTTGAGTGCGAGTCATTTGGCTGTTTGAGCGCTGTCCCGAAATGCGGCCTGATTGATGTCTTCCAGACCGGGAATTTCCGGCGTTAAGATAAGTGTGACATCTGGCCGCGCGGTGTGAAAGTCGCTAACGCGTTCGTAAAGGACGCTTGTGGAAGTCAATTCCAGCCGTTGCAACGAGTTGATTTCTTTCAACGCGCGTAGTTGGGCATCGCCAAAGCTGGGGATGTTGATTGCGAGTGAGCGGATGGAGGTGGATTTGGAAAGCCATTTTATGTAAGAGGTGCCACGGACGTTGGGAAACGCGCAGCCCAGGAAGAGCGTGTTCAACTCCGGCAGGCCGGCCACAGCCCTAATCCCTTCGGTATCCGCGCTGGAGATAAGCAGGCGCATTTCCTTGACCTGCTGAAAGTGTTCCAACGGACGCAAGTCGGTCGGTGGACGGATGGGCATCGCCGGAGTCGGGTTTCGGAGTGCAGGCCCAAAGTGGGGGTAGACGGAGACTTGCTCCAAGTCTGGCAAACTTGCCAGGTGCGCGGCGCTCTCCTGCGTGAGCTGATGCCAGTTCAGGCTGAGCCGCTTTACCCCGGTGGGTAGCGACATGTTCGCGATTCCTTCCGCCGAGATGTTGGGATTGTGCAGCCGAAGCCATTCCGCACCGCGGATGTCCGTCAGCAGCGCCAGGTCCTCGTCTTCAACGTCAGCGTTGGCGAGACTGACAACCCGCAGCGGGAGAAAATACGCATCGCCGGTCCAGTCTTTGATCCAGGTGGGCAAGAACCAGCCACCTTCGGTCTCGAAGAATTCGGAATCGGCTTGCTGTTGCGCCGCGCCGTAGGTCACGCGGCCGCCGCGTTCAACCAAGGTTTCCATGGCGAGCGTTTCCCGGCGAACTTCGGCCACTTTGCGACCGATGATCGCCAGGCCCACGCCAAGCACGGCGACGATGATCAGCAGTGTGCGCAATGAAATGCGTTGGCGGTGGCGAATGAACTGGCCGATCGCCAACAACGGGATCAGCGCCAGGAAGGCAATCACGGCCAGTTGCCCGTTGTGAAGTTGCACGTCAAAGCCGAAGTATGCAACCAGGCCGACTGCGATCATGCCGACCAGCGCGATTGTGTAGAGCGTGGTGCGGCTGAAGCGTGGTTGGATGTTGCGTGGCGATGGATCCGGAGAGTCGCCGGCCTCGGACTTGCGGGTTGTCGCCGCGTCACTCGCCATGAAATGTTTGCCCGCTATTGAGATGCGCCGTCATCGGTGGTTGTTGCGGCAGGAATGGGAACACCACCGAAGGGAAGGCTGTAGTTTACCGTGACATTTGGCCGAGCATCAGAGAATTCCTTCATGGCGCCAGGTGTTACATTGGTGCCGGCGATCACCAAGCGGTTGAGCGCGCCCAGCGGCTTCAGCAGTTCCAGCTCCGCGTCACCAAATTGAAGGCGGACAATTTCCAACTCGCGAATGGTCCGCGATTGTCCCAACGCCGCATACCCGGCCGTTTGAGAGTCGGGCTTGGAAAACGCGCCATACACAACTTGCAGCTTTCGCAGGGAAGGCATTTGCGCGATGGCCGACATGTTGCCTTTCTGGACATCAAATGGCGAGATGTTTATCAAGCTGAGTTCCTGCACGTTGGAAAGTTCCGCCAGCCCTGTCATGTCGGTGATCGGGTCCGAGGCATTGGAACCAGCATCGAACGGCCACAGCACCATCACGGATTCGAGATGTCGGAATTCGCTAAGGCGCTCGAGACTTTCCGGCGTTACCTGCCGCGAATCCATATCCAGGTATTCCACACCGTGTACAACGGGCATCCGGGCAATGCCAGCTGCTGTGATGTCTGGGCCGCGAAGCGAGATCGCTTCTAAGTGGCGAATGTCTTGCAACAGCGCCAGGTGATGGTCCTCAACTTCCGAGCCTGCGAAGCTGATCTCGCGGAGCTCCATGAAGAAGCCAGCGCCCAGCAAATCGTGCAGCCACGTCGGCAGGTACCAGCCGTCTTCGGTCTCAAAGTAATCTTCATTAAGCCGGGTTTCTCTGCTGTAAGTCGCTTTGGCGCCCAAGTCCACAAGTTTTTGCACAGCGATGTGCTGAGTTCGGGACATCGCAATCCGGCGTCCCACATAGGCAAGACCAACCGCCAGGACCGAAATCACAATCAACAGGGTCCGTAACGAAACCCGTGCGCGAAAGCGAACCAGCTGACCAACCAGAAACAAGCTGACCACCCCCAACGCAACAACGGCGGCAAGTTGCCCGGTCCGCAAATTGACGTTGAACATATAGTGTGCGACCGCGGCAACAACCAGCATGCCGATCAGCACGAAGGTGAAGAGCATGGTGCGGCTGAAGCGCAGCGGCTTTTGCAGTGAGGATGTCATTGGTCCTCCTCGGCCATCTCCGGTCGCGGCCTCGGTATCCGCGGATCATCCAACCCTGGAATCGGTGGCGTAGCCAAGACGCGAATGCCGGGGTTTGCAGTGCGAAAGGCGCGAACACCGTCCGCGGTCACGCTTGTATTGTAGAGATGGATGGACTCAAGGGAGCGCGCACCGCTGAGAAGGTCTAGGTCACTGTCTCCGAAAGCGCGAATAGGAATGGAGATGGACTTAAGCGACTGCGAATCCCGCAATTCGGACAGCCCGCTGAAATCGAGCGCACCGCCTTGCGAGTACTTCAGCCCCAGAAATCGCAACATGGGTAAGCGGGCGAGTGTCTCCATTTCGTCCGGATCAAGGTCCGTGACATCAACGATAAGATGCTTCAACTGGCGGAATTCTCGCAGCAACGTGAAATCGGAACCAACTGCGTTTGCGACAAACGATCTTGGACGGAAGTCTATGTGCAGACTTTCCAACTCGGGGAACTCGGCAAGCCGCGCCGCGCTCTCTGGTGATATTTGTTGCCAATTGATGTCGACGCTGTTGACGCCACGCACCAACGGCATATTGGAGATTCCTTCCGCTGTAATACTTGAGTTGCTCAAGCCGAGGGATTCCAGTTGGCGTATTTCAGCCAACAGCGGCAGGTGGCGGTCCTTGATCTGAGGACTGCGGAGTTGGAGGTGTTGGACATTCGAAAAGAAACTGGCTCCCAACAAATCACGCGTCCAAATGGGCAGGTACCATCCGCCTTCGGTCTCGAAGTAATCATCGTTGTTAGTTTCCGTGCCGAACGTTGCTTGCGCACCAAGTTCAACAAGCGTATCCACGGCATCCGTTTCCGCTTGAGTATCGGCCAAACGGCGACCGACGTAGGCCAGGCCTGCCGCTAGCACGGCAATGATGATGAGCATCGTTCGCAGCGAAATCCGCTGGCGGAAGCGGATGAACTGTCCCACGAGAAACAGGCTGATAGCGCCCAGTGCGGCCAACACGCCCAGCTGACCGTTAAGCAACGTTACGTCAAAGGCAAAGTACGCAACCGCGGCAACGGCCAGCATGCCGAAGAGTACGAACGACAGGACAGTGGTCCGGTTGAATCGCTGATGCGCGGTTGAGGCTGGATGCTTGGCGGACCGCGAATTGCTCTCGGGGCCGCCTTCGCTTGCGGAATTGGGCGTGCTTGTCGTTTCAGTCATTGCCGTTTTGCTGTTGTGAGTTCAACTCGTCGATGTTTAGGCCTGGCATATCGGGAAAGACATTGAGTTTGACATTCGGCCGGGCGGCATGGAACGCACGGACGCCATCAACAGTGACGCCGTACGAAGAGAAGGCCAGGCTCTCAAGCGACTCAAGGTTCTCCAGAGCCATGAGTTCGGTGTCGCTGAATTCACCGATTCGAATAGTCAAGTCGCGGATGGTTTGCGATTCCGCAAGGACGGCCAGGCCGCTAACGCTTGGATTGAAGGCTGCGCCTCGCCCTTGCAATGTCAACGACTCCAGCGATGGCAATTTGGCGAGAACCTCCATCTCGTCAGCACTAACGGATGTCAATTGCGTGAGATTCAATGAACGAATCTGGGGCAACGCGGACAACTCGAAGATCAAGGATTGCCCTTGATAGGCGCCGGTGATTGTATACGGCGAGCCTATCGTGAGCGCTTCCAGTTCCTGGAACTGCTTAATGTTCTGCACACTCTCCGGCGTGACTTGATGCCAGTAGAGTCCTAGCGACTTCAGGCCGGGCACAATTGGCATTCGCGCGATGCCTTTGGCGGTGATTCGCTCGTTTTGGACATGGAGTTCCGATAGTTGGCGCAATTCCGACAGGCGGACGAGGTGCGAGTTGTTGATGCTGGCGTTATCAAGACGCAAAGTGTCCACAGATGTGAAGTAACTGCGGCCGACGATGTCCAACACCCAGCGAGGAGTTCTCAAGCCATCCTCGTTTTCGTAATAGCTGGATCGCATGCCTTCGCCATATGTGGCGCGAGCGCCATAGGACAGGTAGAAATCGACGGCGTTGGTTTCGCGGCGAGTCTCAAAGAAGCCTGGACCAACCCAGGCTAAGATGGCGCTGAGAATGGCGAAGAGGATCAACAGCCCTCGCATGGAAATTCGGCCACGAGAGCGAAGGATCAGCGCCGGCAACAAGACGACCAGTCCGCCAGCAGCTGCAAACGCGCCAAGCTGCCCGGTCAGGACCTTGGCGTCATAGAAGAAGTAGCCGAGTCCAGCCGCGGCCAACATGCCTGCGAAAACGAGGAAGAGAAGCCCAAGGTATTTGGATCGTCGCGGAGCGTCTTTGCGCTTGGATTCAACGGCTTTTGCTTCGTTGGCCTTCTCGACATTGGCCTTCTTTTGGTTGGCCTCCGCATGGCTAGCCAACTCTTTACTAGCCATGTCCCTGTCGGCTGTTTTCTCGTCGTGTGTTTGCTTCACATTGGTGCCTTGCGGGCTGTTACTGGGTGTTTGCTTCGGGAAACTCCGGCGGAATCAGATTAACATCGGGCCGGCTCTGTTGGAAATCTCGCACGCCCTGCCGAGTGATACTTGTGCGATTCAAGACGAGAATCTTGAGCGAAGGAATCCGGCTGAGCGCGGAGAGTTCGCGATCGCCGAGGCTTGTGATGGCAACAGTGAGGTCCGTTATTGACTGTGAGTCGCCGAGAGCAGCGATTCCGCTGGCATCGATCGCTGGCGGTGTGTTGCCGCGGCCCAGGTATAGCCGTTCCAATTGTGGAAGCGAGGCAATCGCCGCCATCGAATCTGAGTCATATTCGCCAGTGTAGATTTCGAGATCGCGAACCTGGCGAAGCTGCCCGAGATGAACGAGATGCTTGGTGGTGTCGACGGTTGGCGTGGCGCCGACGGCTAACGGTTTGGCGGTGATGCGAACTCTCTCCAGATTCGGGAGCTGAGCAAGCCTTGCGGCGCTTTCCGCTGAGAGTTGAGACCAATACAGGTGAACTTCTTCCACGCCATTGACCAGTGGCATGGATGCAATCCCGTCAGCAGAAATGAACTCGTTGGTCAAAGAGATTGTGCGTAGCTCACGAATGTTTGCAAACGCAACCAGGTCCGCATCTGTAACGTCAGAGTGCCCAAAGCTGAGTGCATTCAACTCGGCGAAATAGCTTTCGCCAAGAATATCAATGATCCAGCCAGGGATGCGCCAGCCGGAGGGCGTATCGTAATAGTTATTGCTGGGGCCGATGTTGTAACTAGCGCTCGCACCCCGAGCGACAAGGGTATGTACTGCGTTAGATTCACGGCGTGCGTCATAGATGCCTGGCCCCAATAGCGCGAGCGCGGCGCTGACAACAGCGACTACAATTAGCAGCGTTCGCAGAGAAACGCGGCCGCGGCTGCGGATCAATTGCACGACGACGAATGTTGCGATTCCGCCAGCGAGAGCAAACGCGCCCAGCTGGCCAGTCATGAATTGTGCGTCATAGCCAAAATAGCCAACTGCCGCTGCCAGCAGCATTCCGGACAACACGATCAACCACAATATGCTGCGGTTGCTGCGCTGCGGTTGGTCCGCGCGATTCACCTTGCGAGTTTCGTTTGCTTCGCGCTTGGTGGACATGGAGCCCCCGCAATCGACAACAGTTTAGAACCTTTCTCGCTGCCGATTATCCCACAGGTAACTCATTGCCCGCAAACGGAATTCACGCTTGCAACAATTTTCGCAGCACGGTCTGCAGGATGCCGCCGTTGCGGTAGTAATCGAGTTCGACAGGCGTGTCGATTCGCACGGTAGTATCGAAAGTCTTCTGACTACGGTCCGCGGATGTAGCCGTGACGGAAATTTGTTGCCGCGGCTGCAGGCTATCATCAACGGGGATGTCGAACGTTTCTTCGCCGGTTAAGCCGAGCGATTGCCATGTTTGGCCATCGGCAAGCTGTAGCGGCAGAACACCCATGCCAACAAGATTGCTGCGGTGAATCCGCTCAAAGCTGGAGACAATGACGGCCTTAACGCCGAGCAAGTCCGTGCCTTTTGCGGCCCAGTCACGACTGCTGCCTGTTCCGTATTCGGCTCCGGCAATGACAACCAGCGGTACGCCTTCGGCCTTGTATTTCATGGCCGCTTCATAAATGGATGTGACTTCGCCGTCAGGCAAATGTCGCGTCCAGCCGCCTTCAGTTCCCGGCGCGAGTTGATTGCGGATGCGAATATTGCCGAACGTGCCGCGTGTCATCACACGGTCATTGCCTCGACGAGAACCAAAGCTGTTGAAGTCGCGCGGATGGACGCTGTTGTCCATCAGGAATTTGCCTGCGGGGCTATCCTTCGCGATGCTTCCCGCGGGTGAAATATGATCTGTCGTCACGGAATCGCCCAAGAGCGCGAGCACGCGTGCGCCTTTGATTGACTCAATGGATTCCGGCACAACCGGCAGGTCAATCAAGAACGGCGGCTCTTGAATGTAGGTGCTGGTTTCTTCCCACGAGTAGATCGCATCGTTGCCGGTTTCGATTTTGTTCCAGCGATCATTGGACTCGAACACGTTGTCATAACGCTTGGTGAACATCTGCGGGCGGACCATTTCTTGCACCGCCTGCGAGATGGCCTCTTGTGAGGGCCAGATCTCGGAAAGCATCACCGGCTGGCCGTCTTCGTCCGTTCCCACCGGTTCGTTAATCAGGTCAATGTCCGTGGTGCCGGCCAAAGCGTAGGCAACGACAAGTGGAGGGCTGGCGAGATAGTTGGCTTTGACCAGAGGATTGACGCGGCCTTCAAAGTTTCTATTGCCGGAAAGTACGGCCGAAGCAACGAGATCACCGCTGGTGACAGCCTCGGCAACTGGTTCCGGCAGCGGGCCTGAGTTGCCAATGCACGTTGTGCAACCGTAGCCAACAGTTTGGAAGCCAAGTTGATTGAGCGCATCGGTCAGTCCGGCAGCTTCCAGATAATCCGTCACCACACGCGAGCCTGGCGCCAAGCTGGTCTTCACATACGGTTTGACTTTCAGCCCTCGCTCCACGGCATTCTTTGCCAACAGCCCTGCCGCCAACATCACGCTGGGGTTGCTTGTGTTGGTACAGCTGGTGATTGCGGCAATCACGACGGCTCCATGTCCGATCTCGGCGGAACTGCCATTGTTCTCCACGGTTGCCGTACGGGCTTGCGCGGCGGCATCCAGGGCAAATCCTCGCTCGGAGACTGGGGCCGCCAGCGAATGCTCGAAACTGGACTTCATTGCGGAAAGCGGCACGCGATCCTGCGGACGCTTGGGCCCGGCAAGACTTGGCTCGACCGTGCCGATGTCCAAAGAGAGCTTCTTGGTGTATGTGGGAACCGGTGCGCTTTCCGTAAGGAACAGCCCTTGCTCTTTGCAATAGCGCTCGACCAGTTGCACTTGTTGATCGCTGCGACCTGTGCGACGCAAATAGGCAAGCGTTTCGTCATCGATGGGGAAGAAGCCCATGGTCGCGCCGTATTCCGGCGCCATGTTGGCGATGGTTGCACGATCGGCCAGACCCATATTCAACACGCCGCTACCGAAGAACTCGACGAATTTTCCGACAACGCCTTCCTTGCGGAGGATTTCCGTCACGGTTAGCACAAGGTCGGTTGCTGTTGCGCCTGGCGGTAGTTGGCCGGTGAGTTCAAAGCCAATCACTTCCGGCATCAGCATGTAAATGGGCTGACCGAGCATCACGCCTTCGGCTTCGATCCCGCCCACTCCCCAACCAACGACGCCCAACCCGTTGATCATCGTTGTATGGCTGTCCGTGCCAACGAGAGTATCCGGCACGGCAACGTTCCCGCCTTGGCCATCATCCCGCAGGAAAACGCATCCCGCGAGAAACTCCAAGTTGACCTGATGCACAATGCCGACCGCTGGCGGCACAACGCGGAAGTTATCGAAGACCTTTTGTCCCCAGCGGAGGAACTCGTACCGTTCCTTGTTTCGCTGGTATTCCAAATCAACGTTCAAGTCCAGGGAGTTGGTGGCGCCAAAGCTATCGACCTGAACGGAATGGTCAATCACCAGGTCCACGGGAATCAACGGGTTGATCTTCTTTGGATCACCGCCGAGACGTTGCATGGCTGAGCGCATGGCGGCCAGATCGACAACCGCCGGCACGCCGGTGAAGTCTTGCAGAACCACGCGCGATGGCTTGAAGGGAATCTCCTCCGCGGCTGGCTTTGCCGCGTTCCAAGCTGCCAAGGCTTTGACGTCGGCTTCCGTGACGGTGAAGCCATCACATGTCCGCAATACAGCTTCCAACAGAATGCGAATGGAATACGGCAGCCGCGAAATCTCACCCAATCCCTGTTCTTCCAAGCGGGAAAGCCTGTAAATGGCTGCCGGGCCGGCGCCGGTCTCGAAAGTATCGCGGGCGTCAAAGGGATTCGAGGCAGCGTTCATGGATACCTTTGCAACTTGCGGGTAATGGGCGATGCAACGCGTGAAATTGCACTGCGGCTGGGGTGGAACATCCCCTATCTTAGAGAATTCCTGGATAGACGGACAGGGACCCCGGTTGTGCGCGAGACAGCATGCCCTTTGAGCGCAACGGGATGGAGGAACGCTCTGCGCTCGTATGCACGGCGCTTTTTCGCGCGTTGAGCTGAACGCTCATTTACGGGCTTTGGCGAACGCCGTGTGGCGGACCCTTGAGCAAGTTCGCGTCGTCCGGAATGAGTGGCAAAGGTCTGCCGTCGCGCCCCCACTCGAAGAGCAGCCTGGCATCCTCTGCTGTGATCGCATTGGGCAAGATTGCGAACTCGTCGATCAAACCTTGAAAATACTGGCGATCTCTGTCGCTGCGTGTGTATGTATTCCGCCCGATGGTTGTCCTTGCCGACCCGACGGAAGCTTTGTTCAACGCGGTGTTGGGGATTTGCCAAGACTCTGTTCGCTGGCCATCCAGGTAGAGATCAACCTGGCTGCCGGCGAAAACAACAACAACGTGCCGCCATTTGTCAGTCCATTGGGGGCCCTCGGTCCCCATCCAATTATCTCCGCCGGCGCACAAGGTGTACCGTTGGGTGGGCGAATAGCGAATGAAGAAGCCATCCCCTTCATAGAACCCGCAGTTGAAGAGCATGCGTTTGCCTTCCTGCGATGTTGAGCGATGCCAAAACGAGAGCGTTAGCTCCGTGCGCCCGTTGGACAACAGTGCCGGCATTGTTGGAAGAACAATTGCCGTGGAGGTGCCGTCAAAGACCATCGCCCGCCCCGCAAGGCCGTCCTCGAATGCAACCGTGCCAACGGCAGCGCCATAGTTATCCGTCTCGCCCCAGTCTTGAACATGCGTTTGTGCAGGCTCCGTGACCTTCACTGTCGCGCCAGGTTCAAATGTGTATATGGCTAGGGCATCTCTGACGAGCTTCGTGACCTTCGCCGCCCGCGGGTCATCCCGGGCGACTTCAACGGCCGATGGAGGTGCTGCCTGCGGTGGGAGTCCTGGTTTGAGCGCCAGGGGAATCTCCCACGGCTCACCATGCGCGGGAGACGATGTGACAAGCTTGGGATCATCAGGAATTCTTGGCAAGGGCAAGCCTTCGAGTGTCCATTCATACAACTGCAGGATCTCATCATCAGAGGCCGCACGTGACAGCATTGCAACCTCGTCAAGAAAGCCGTGATAGAAGCGCTCGGCTCGATCGGGACTCTCCGCTGCCTGAATTCCGAAGCCAGCGGAATCACCGCCGACAACCTTTCCATTCAATGCCGTGGCGGGAATCAGCCAAGACTCTTTCAAGTGGCCATCGACGTACATCTTGACGAGCGATTCTTCAAACGCGAACGCGAAGTGTTGCCATTGGTCTGTCCAATAGCTGCGGCTGCTGACGAGTGTTGCGGCGTTGCCGATATTGATCTGGTAGTGCAAGTCGCCTCGCATCACTACCGCAAGTGACGCACGCGGGTAGGCTCCGCAATCAAAAATCACGCCATTCTTTTGTGATCCGGGGCGATGCCAAAACGAAATGGTGAACGCCTTGCGGCCGTCAACAATCTCTGAATGCATTGTGGGCAAAACCAAAGACCGCTGTATGCCATCGAAGCCGAACCCTTGGCCGGCAATGCCGGAGACAAAGCGGTCTCCACCCGTGCACAGTGCCCAGTTATCGCCAGGGCCCAGGTCTTGAATTGCCAGGTTGGTGCTGTCGCGATCGCGCGAATATGTGCCTTCCTCAAAATTGAAGATCGAAACAGCCGATTCGAGGATTTCGGTCACTGCCTGATAACGTGAAGCGGCAGTGATTGGGAACTCCTCCATGAAGTTCACGCTGGACACATGCTCATCGGGGACTCCATGAGCAATGCCTTCGACCAGCTCGGCATCGTCTTCCAACTCGGGAAGAACGTTTCCTGCCTTTGTCCAATTGTGCAACTGACGAATCTCATCGACGGAAGCCGCATGCGGCAGGATGGTCACCTCGTCAATCAGTCCTTGGTACAGTTGGCGATTTCTCTGGCTGTTGAAGACCGACATCGCCCCCAGATAGGTGCTTGCGGCGCCTATTGTTTGCGCGTCCAGCACCTTGGACGCAAATGTCCACGCGTCGAACTCGTCGCCATCCGCATACAAACGCAGATCCGTGTCATCAAACACCAGCGCCAGGTGCTGCCAGTCTTCGGTGTACACAGGCTTTTTCGTCGTGAGCGTACTTCCGGCGAAGGCGATCTCCAAATGCCCGTTATCCAGCATTACGATGCTGATGCTGCGTCTCTTGGGAATTCCACAGCAGAAGAGATAAGCGGCCCGCTGGCTGGCCATCTTGTGCCAGAAGGAGATTGTCAGCTGGCTTGCCGTGTTGGAGATGACCGGGCGGACCGTGGGGAGTCGCATCGCACAGGGCTTCTCGCCCATTTGATAAGCTTGCCCGGCGATGCCTTGCGAAAACTCGGCCGGTCCTTCAAATCGCCCGTAGCGATCTCCCGGCCCTAAGTCGCGGTGCAGCACGAAGCCAGCTTCGTCATCCAGCGCGTACGCGCCAGGCTCAAAGTTCAAAACTGTCACCGCGGACGAAAGCAGCCGACGGATCAGTTGTTCGTCAACATTTTGCTGTGCTGCTAAGGTGTGAGCATCCGTTTGCACCGGGCCGAACGCAGCACTGATCGCCAGTAATCCAGCAACGGCGAGAACCAAACCCGCTAGCGGGACAAAGCGGTGTTCTGGCCGTTTCATTTCCCTGCCCCTTCGCAGCTTGCAAGCGATTGTCCACATCCCGCGTTGATTCCCCTTCATCAAGCCTTGCGGCGCATTAGCGCAAAACCAGCGCCGCCGGCCATGGCAACGACGGAAAAAATGACAAACAACACTAACGAGTTGAAGTTTTGCGCAGCCGCATCACGTTCGTTGTCGTCAAGTGTTGACTGAATCCGATCGAGTTGCTGATCCACCGCGTCTAACTTGCTCTGGAGTTGCGGTGACACTTGTTGCGAACCTGTCGCCTGCTTGGCTTCGTCAACCGCCGCTTGCATCTCGCCAATCTGCTCGCTCATGTCCGAGATCTTGGTCAACGAGTCTTTGATGGCATCCGCCAAGGCTGCAATCTCCGCTGATGACGCGGATCCAGGCTCGTTGGCTTTCTCCTTTTCCCGCTCCGCAATCATGCGTCTCCGTTCTTCTTCCGCGCGCTCGCGCTCTCTTTCCATTTCCTCTTTGGTTGCTTCCACCATCGCGTCCCACTCAGCCATGGGGGCAAGCATCACAAGCTGATTGCTCAACCTTGTGGACATGCCTTGCTCGTCAGTGGCGGTGATTTCAAACGGCACGCGAAACGGAATCTCGGTCGTCTCTTCGCCAAAGATTTCCGCGTAAGAAGCTTGAGCGCCATCAAAGCCTTCGCGGAAAGAATAATTTGACGCGTAGGCCCTGTCATAGTCGTCCGTGGTTAACCAATCTTTCCAGATCGTCTCCGTATCGACTGATAACACACCGGTGTCGGCGTCAATCGAGACTCCAAATTGTGCGAGCGTGAGTTGGTAGGAAATCTTGCCTTGCCCGCCGGTTGTCTTGATGGGGATTTCCACAACCTCGCCAACTGGCGCCGTCAGCGGCCGAATCTCTTTGGCGAACATCAACGGTTCTTTGACGTCGGCCAGTTCATCCGCAGGCAAGTCAACGTTGAACACACGATTGTCATAGGCGACGATCAATTGATCGCCGGCCTCGTCAATGTGCATGGCCTTTTGCGCGATGGCCTGCGCCGCGGTGTAGTAACTCACGTTCGCCAGCGGATAGCTGCCGATCGTCCGGCCATCGACAAGGTCACGAATTTCCAAAGACAGATTCCCACGACGACTGTTATCGCCGTGGTAGTAGTCAAAGGATTCCCGAGTCCGTTCATCAGTGATTTCGATCTGAACCACGGCGGACAAAGGGCGATCCACCAGAATCCGCCCAGCCCCAGACCAGCTTGAGATTTGTTTTCCGGTAACGTCGTAAACTCCGGTGCCATTTGCCATCCGATCCCATGGCTGTGGGTAGCCAGGCGACGCGCCAATGCTGCCGTCGTTGTCTCCAGACATGGCGCTCAATATCCGACCGATATAGTCACTGTTGCGGCGAATCTCATAAACGAATGGGATGCGACTATCAAAGGCGTATTGAGTGACCATTTGAATGCTGGCTTGCGAATCGATCACAAACGAACCGAGCGTAAATCGATCGGGCGCGATCTCGCGAAACGTCATGTAATGCCCTTGCGAGTTCTGGTAGGACTCGAAGTAATCAAGGTCCCCGTCTTGGCCCGGAAGCGGGACTTCGGCCAGTTCTTCGCTGGACAGCCCAACACCTCCCTTTGTCGTGGTCACAAACAAAGTGTCATCATTCAGTTGGGCGAATGCCTTGGGCGGAGCGCTGATAAACACACGCTTGAGTTCGCTCAAATCGTCCAGGCTCAACCGATAGACTTTGCTGCCGTTGGTGTGACCAACAAACACGGCTTCATTAGTAAGAAGCACGCAAGCGGCGGCTTCGTTGAGTTTCTTTTCCGCCAAGATCTGCATCGTCTGCAGGTCGAGCAAGAACAAGCGGTCAATCGGGTCATCGTCGCTATATCGAATCACATCGAAGGGCGAAAACCCGCGTTCGTCGATCGTATCACTTCGTGCGGCACAGCCAGCGAGAGCCACCGTGCCGGCGGGATTGACGGCAAAGTCCACAATCACGCCGTTGAGTATGAACTCAGGCCGAGAAATCTGCGCGACAAACTCGACCTCGTCCGAGGCATCACCCACAGTGGCCTTGATCTTGATCTTATGTTTGCCAACGTCCTTATCGCTAGGCTGCCATTTCAAACGGCCGTCATCACTCACAACAAGTCCATCCGGGCCGGCCACCTTGGAGAAGGTCACCTCGCCCGATTCTGATTCCGATCCGATCTCCAGTTGGATATCAATTGCCTGCCCCATCATCGCATTCACAGGCGCCGGCTGTTCGATAAGCACGACGCCGGTGCTAGGCACTTCCAACTCTTCCAAGTTCATAACGATGAACGTCTGCGGCCCGGCCACAACTGCCCGCTTTGTGCCGTTCCAGAGTGTGAATACAAGTTGGTGATCGAGTTCTTGCGAACCTTGATAGTCAAAAGTGCTCCGGCTGAAGGGAACCGTGCTAAGCAGTTCGGCATCACTGAAGCGGCGAAGAGATATCTTGCACCGATAAAGATCAAGCCCACAGACGAGGTCAAGTTTGGGGTGGAACGTGACGGAGCTGGTTTCGAAATCACGCTCGGATTGAAAAGCCGGGACACCACGATATCCATTGCCGCTGGACTTCGCGGATACGTCGTATAACTTGCCACCGTATGTCCACCACCGGCTTGAAGGAGAAATCTCCAGCGGAAATGCCGGCGGTTGCATGTCAACACCCGGCGCGAACGCCTCCGTCAGCGTGAGTTTCTCCGGATCCAATCGGTACACGCGGCTTAGCGATGATTGATTTTGATTCACCACAACAAACAATGCGGAGTTTCCCGCTGCGGACTTTCCTTTGACCGCTTCTCGCGGCGCGGTGACCTCTGTTTCGTTCTCATGAACCAACGTTCCGTCATTGGCGTTGAATTTGCTTATGGCCACGTTGCCTCCGCTGCCGGACAACGTATAGAAGTAAGGTTCGTTCGCGTCCGACGTGAAGACATCGACGGCAGCCTGGTCAAGTTCCACCGTGGTTACTGGCCTGTTGATTGCCAAGTCAATCACCATCAGTTGTTTCTTCAGCGGCATGCTGGCAATCAACTTGCCCGCCGTGATGGCCAGATGTTTCGGTTCGCCCGGCAAGTTCATCCGCCGGACTTCTCGCCCTGTCTCGGCATTCACCTCCAGGATTTGCGTGCTATTCAACAACGCGCCAAACATCCGCCCGGTTTCGCGTTCCATCACCCACACCGTGACGGCTTCTTCTTTGGATTCCAACCGATGGATGGTTGCGCCCTCGGGTAGTTGAACTTGTCCCGATCGCTGGGCGCGCAATGGTACTGGGAAGATCAACGCAGACAGCGCCATGAGAATCGCAATTGCGAAAGCGTGCTGAATCTGCCGACATGGATGGACGATATTCGCCGGCAATCCTCTTGGGCTAAGTTGCATGGCCTGCTCCTTCATCTGCGATCATTCAACAAGAAAACTTCCCAAACACATTCTTCAACGAATCAATCATCAAGTCCGAGCCGACTGTCATATGCGATCAACGCGTTACTCTGAATCAACTGGAACAGCGGTGTCGCGGCGCGGTCTTGACAACAAAGAGTATACGAAAGCGCCGCATGCGACTGCGGCAAGAATTCCGGCGATGTTGCAGCCCCAATCGAGCAATGCGGAAGGACCAGTCGTCTCGCGGTTCTCGAGTTTGTCAGAAACAGCAGCGATCCGCGCCGTCAAAACATCCAATTGCTGTGCCTGAGCGTCGGCGGCCGAAATCCTTGCTTGTCTTAACTCGTCCAGCTCGGAACTCAGCTTCGCCGTTTGATCGCTAACATCATTGGCTCGTTTCGTGATCTCGATAGTTTGGATGGCTAACTGTGCTGTGCCGACATCGGAATCGTCTTGAGCGTGAACAACGCCTGCTGCTGAAACAGCAAGCCAAACGGCCAAAGCGCAGGCAATGGTCCGCATTCCGCGCCGGCGGCGCACAACTGCGAACTGCTTCGGGCTGTGGTAACTTGGCAAAGGCATTGGATGTTGAATCACTTATGTTCTTGTTCAGCTAAAAGCGAAACCCAGAATCAACGTGGCAATTCAAAACGCTCGTAAAATTCCACCGGCGTAAACAAGTGTCGCTGACCGTCATTTCGTTCTACGCCGTACAAGATCAGGTTGTCATAATCTTCCGGCGTGCCATTCAGGATGGCGCCTGCGGGGCTGACTGCAAGAATCTCTCCACCGGGTAGCGGAAGCAATACCGCCTGCAAATCAAACGTCTCGACATCGAACACTTGAATCGCGCCTCTGGAGGGAACTAACAACTGCGTTTCATCGTGACTCCAAACCGCGTCATCGACGGAGCCCAATTTGATGTTCTTGAGTGGACGGCCTGACTCGATGATTGTTGAAGTTAAACTGTCTTCATCAACATTACTGATGCTGGGAATTGCGTAGTTGTTCCACAGCAGTTTCTTGCCTGAAGGAGACCACCGTGTCAGGTTTCGCCTCGGACGTGTACCGCTGGGGATTTGTTGCAAGTCTGTCGTTTCTCGTTCACCAACCACCCAGCTTTGGGAATTGCCGATCAAGAGTTGGTCCGTTCCCGGTCGCCAGGCGAGGGCTCCCGCCGACCACGACTTCATGTTCTGGATGACTTCTGTTTCCAGGTCGAAGATCTTGATGTTGCCGTGCCCATCTTGTGACGCCAACAGTTGGTGGGGTGCCCACGTTACTGCTCGCATCGGCCGAGTATGCGGAACTTCGTGTAGCAGATTCCCTTCCATATCCCAAACTTGCACTCGCCGGTCGCCACTGACCGTCGCCAGATGATTTCCATCAGGCGACCACGCATAGAAGTTCACGACGATTCCCTTGCCGGGAAAGCGATGCACAAGTTCTCCGTCAACCGTCCAGACTTCAAACGACTCAATTTCGGTTGGGAAAAGCGCCAGCCGCGTGCCGTCGGGCGAAAATGACACGCGCTTGGGCTGAATGAAGGGCGAAAGCAACTTTCTTTGGAACTTCCAATCAGGCGAATACAGCAAGACTTCGCCGCTGGTGGTTCCTACGGCGATATGCCTTCCGTCCAATGCGTAATCAACAGAATGCACGCGCTGCGACAAAATGCGCGTTGTCTCTTTCGTTGGCAAATGCAGCGTATCGATGGTTCCGTTGCCGCTGACAAACACGGCTGTCTTTCCATCTGCCGACCAATACGAGGTATCGTACGAGCCCATCGGTGCTTGATAGGCCTCAACAACTTGCTGGTCCTCGTTCCAGATGGTGGCCACCTGGCGAACACCGGTCGTTTGGATGTGTCCGCTTGATGCGTTCCACATCAGCTCATGCGGCACCTTCGTTGACGTTTCTCCCCAAGTTTGCAACACGGTGCCTTCGATATTCACAATCCCAATCGCTGGGGATCCATTGTTTGAATATATGGCCAGCTTGGTTCCGTCAGGCGACCAATCGACCAGCTCCATTCGTAGAAACGGGTTATGCGGAGTCATCCGGCCCTCCTGCAACTCCCAAATGAAGAGCCCACGCGTCGCAAGGGTGACCAACGCTTGGCTGTCTTTCCGCCAGGATACATCCATGATCGGATTGGAATGACTCGGTCCCTGCAGTTCTTCAAAGCCATCGGTGCTGAGGACCCGGACGCTGTCACCAACAACAAACGCCAGGTAGTGCGAGTCAGGGCTCCACGTCAGCTTCTTGGCAGGGCCGGTTTGCTTGCTTAATTCCCGACTCTTGCCATCCGCATCCGACGGACGCAACTCGATCACTCCATCGCTTCGCGCCAACGCCAGGAACTCACCGCTGGGTTGCCAGGCGATATCCGTGTAATGCACATCAGGCTGAGAGCAAAGCCAGAACTCTTTCCGCGCAAGCGGGGAGAGATCATAAATGCAAACCAGGGCGCCGCGGAGAATTGCAATCTGGCTGCCGTTGGGATGAATCGCACTGGCGAAGGTCTTTGGCGAAGCGACCTCGATCGGGTGCGTATGGATCGTCCAGCCCTTAACACCTGGCAAGGCGGTCGCATGAGGAATGCGCGAGTTGGCAACGTACGGACCCTGCGGCCATTTCTCTTGCCAGTCCCCAACTGCGTCTTGCGGTCTGGCAGTGTTCGCTTCTTCCCGCAACGAAGTTGGGCCTTCAAATGCACTCACCGCGCTTTCAACTGTCAATCCGGTGAGGACGCAAAGTGTTGCCGCGAGAACTACCCGACACACAAGCGGACTGATGTTGGAAGCGCGCGCTTGCCGAGTCGCTCGATCGGCTGACTTGAAATGACTCTTCAACATTGACCCTGCTCACTTATCACTCAATGGAATCTGCTCCAACCGCTCTCAATCATGGGTTTCTCGCATTCAAGATATCCTGCAATGCATCGACAGAAAACAATTCGTTGGCGATCAAGCAAAAAATGGTTCTGTTTACGCGATATTGGCGCCCCAAAGTCAACGCAAGTGGGTTGTTTAGACGAGACCGGCGGCCAACCTAGCGGCAACAGCTGCGATAGTCGCACGGCTCAACGCGCATTGAGCGATGCCAACATGTGTGCGACATTATCCGCGTTCCCTGAATTGCACAAAGAACTTCCGCGTCAACCTTCATGAAACGTCCTGCTCACGGTGGTGGATGGCAAGCCATTCGATATGCGCTGCGCAAGAGCCGGCAGTCCGGTGGCATGTGGCGGATGTGGAAAGCCATGCGCAGTCGCAACGCCTGTAAGACGTGCGCGGTGGGGATGGGCGGACAGCGCGGCGGCATGGTCAACGAGACCGGCCACCGACTTGAAGTCTGCAAGAAATCACTGCAAGCCATGGCCGCCGACATGCAAGGCGGCATCAGCGATGAATTCTGGCAGACGTACAGCATCTCTCAACTGCAAGCGTTTTCTCCTCGCCAGTTGGAAGAATGTGGCCGGCTCACGCGCCCCGTTCTTGCCATCCGCGGCGAAAATTATTACCGCCCCATCGAGTGGAGTGAGGCGATCGAGCGCATTGTCGCGCGGCTCAAACAACACTCTGCTGAAGAAACCTTCTGGTACTTCTCCGGCCGCAGCTCCAACGAAGCCGGGTTCCTGCTGCAGCTCTTCGCCCGACTGTACGGAACGAACAACGTCAACAATTGCAGTTACTACTGCCACCAGGCTAGCGGCGTAGGGCTGACCTCCGTAACAGGTTCCGGCACGGCGACCATTGTCCTCGAAGATCTCGCCGCGTCCGACCTGGTCTTTGTGATTGGTGGAAACCCGCCCAGCAATCATCCGCGGTTGATGACGGAACTGATGCGGATGCGTCGCCGCGGCGGCAAAGTGATTGTCATCAATCCCGCAGTTGAGATTGGCCTGGTCAATTTCCGTATTCCCAGCAGCGTTCGCAGCATGCTGTTCGGTTCGCCCATCGCCAGCTTGTACGTTCAACCGCACATCGGTGGCGACCTGGCTTTGTTGTACGGCATCATGAAAGGTGTCTTGGAACGCGGCGCTGCGGACGAAGCGTTCCTCAACGAACATTGCGAAGGCTGGCCAGACCTGAGAGCGACAATCACCAGGCTTTCTTGGGACGAGTTCACGCACAAAAGCGGAGTGCCGCGCGAAGAGATCGACAAGATCGTAGCGATGTACGCTGCATCCAAGAATACCATCTTCAGCTGGACGATGGGCATCACGCATCACGCGCACGGCGTGCAAAACGTTCAAGCGATCGCCGCAACGGCGCTCATGCGCGGCATGGTCGGAAAACCGGCCGCCGGGTTGCTGCCCATTCGCGGCCATTCCAATGTGCAGGGGATTGGCTCCGTCGGCGTCACGCCCAAGCTTAAGGACGCCATCTTTGATGCGCTTCAGTCGTCATACAATGTGCAGCTCCCCACAACCGCTGGCTTGGACACGCTCGGCTGCATGGAGCAAGCGCACGCTTGCGCGCTCAAACTCGGTTTCTGCCTGGGCGGCAATCTTTACGGTTCCAACCCGGACTCAACATTCGCTGCCGAAGCCCTGTCCCGCCTCAAGACGTTGGTCTTCATGAACACCACGCTCAATACAGGCCACGCTCACGGACTGGCCGAGGAGACGATCATCCTGCCGGTGCTGGCTCGCGACGAAGAGGCTGAGCCAACCACGCAGGAATCGATGTTCAACTTCGTTCGCATGAGCGACGGTGGTCCGCGACGCCTGCAAGGCCCTCGCAGCGAAGTCGAAGTCATCGCCGATATCGCGGCACAAGTCTTGCCCAACGATGGCCCCATCGACTGGAACGATCTACGGCACACTCGCAACATCCGCCGGATGATCGCCAAAGTCGTGCCCGGCTGGCAGGCAATCGGCGAGATTGACGACACCAAAGCGGAATTTCAAATCGAAGGTCGCACCTTCCACGCTCCGCAATTCGCTACGGCCAACAAGAAAGCGCAGCTGCACACGCATGAACTGC
Organism: uncultured Planctomycetales bacterium; assembly: GCA_937982665.1. GTDB lineage: Bacteria > Planctomycetota > Planctomycetia > Pirellulales > S012-138 > CALJLD01. The sequence continues at coordinate 4,910 of CALJLD010000067.1, read as the reverse complement.
CGGAACCTCCCGGCGGTGCGGATTTGCAACCCAGCGAAGGCCTGCGGTTGATGACTGTCCGCAGTGAAGGGCAATTCAATACCGTCGTTTACGAAGAGCACGACCTTTACCGTGGTCAGGATCGCCGCGACGTGATCCTTATTCACCCGGACGATTTGCAAAGCTTGGGCATCAAGAACGGTCAGCAGGTCACCGTAACAAGCGAAGCCGGAACGATGCCAAACATCATCGCCCGCGGTTATGAGTGGATTCGCCCTGGCAACGTGATTATGTATTACCCAGAGGCAAACATTCTTGTCCCGCGCTCGGCCGATCCCCAATCGCGCACGCCGGCGTTTAAGGGAATAGTGGTAAAGGTGCAGGCCAATTGAATCTCCGGCTCGTCGCACGACACTTCGTGGAAAGCAAACATGTTACTCCGCGCACACCTGGCAGTTGTCGCTTTGCTCGCTCTTGTCGCCCCCGCGACTTCTCAAGAGCAGCAACAATCGTCGCCGCCCAACGTGTTGATCATCTCCATTGATGACTTGAACGATTGGACAGGCTGCATGGGCGGTCACCCTCAAGCAAAGACACCCAACATAGATCGTTTGGCCAACCGTGGCACGCTGTTTCGCAACGCACATTGCCAAGCGCCCATCTGCACGCCGTCTCGAGCTTCTTTGCTTACAGGGCTGTATCCATCGACAACCGGACTTTATTTCCTGCAGCCAGGGTTGGAGTCGTCGGAGGTCGCCAACAAACGACCCAACTTGCTGCGGCAGTTTGCCGAAGCCGGTTACCAAACCCTTGGTGCAGGCAAATTCGTGCATGGCTCCAATGAGGAGAAGTATTTCCAGGAGTATGGCGGTCGCATGGGTGGCTTTGGACCAACGCCGGAACAAAAGCTGTCCGAGTTCGATGGGCACCCGTTATGGGATTGGGGAGCCTTCCCGAATGATGACCAACAAATGCCGGATTCCAAGATCGCGGATTGGGCTGTCGATGTTCTGCACCGCAAGCACGATAAGCCCTTCTTCCTAGTGGCTGGGTTCTGGCGCCCGCACGTGCCAATGTACGCGCCGCAACGTTGGTTTGATTTGTTCCCTCGCGACGGTGTGCAATTGCCGGAGGTTGTCGCCAATGACCGCGAAGATCTTTCCGACTACGCCAAAGCTCTGACAATTGGCCTCCCAGCGCCGCGACACGAATGGTTCCTGGAACATGACGCCTGGCATGATGCCGTTCGAGCTTATCTGGCGAGCGTCGCATTTGTCGATCATTGTGTCGGCCGCGTACTCGAAGCGCTGGAAACAAGCGGCTATCAAGACAATACGATTGTCCTTCTGCTTTCCGACCACGGCTGGCACTTGGGCGAGAAGCAGCGTTGGGCGAAGCGATCGTTGTGGAACGACAGTACTCGCGTCCCGCTGATCATCTCGGCACCAGGTCTCGAACAGGCTGCTGCGACCGAGCGGCCTGTCGGCTTGATTGACATCTTTCCCACGCTCTTAGAACTCACTGGGCAACGGGCGCGCGAAGACTTGCAAGGCCTTAGCCTGGTTCCGTTACTGAAAGATGGCGAGACCGTGTGGGCTCGGCCAATTCTCACGACGTTCTGTCCGAACAATCACTCATTGCGGACAACGCGCTGGCACTACGTTCGCTATGCCGACGGCAGCGAAGAACTCTACGATTACGAGAGTGATCCGCATGAGTGGAACAATCTCGCCGGCAGGACCGAACATGCTGACATCATCGCGCAAATGCGAGCCGCCTTACCGCGCGAAAATGCAGAACCAATCATCGGCCAATGGCAGGAGTCCGAAATCAAAGCCTGGCGCGAGGCAGAGAAACTACGGCAGCAGTAGCCAGGGGCTCCTCCGCAAGTCGAACGACGATGTCAGCACGAATTGTCTATTGGTGATGTGTTTGTGCATGCACGAAAGGCGCACTGCCACAAGATTCGTTGATCGCTTTGCCCTCTTTCCACAAAGCGCCCAGCGCTTGGCATAGCATGACTGCAATCCAAGCAAACCAAACGCACGCAGCACGCGCACTGACATCGCCGACGTCAATTGCTGCATTGCCGCAATTAAAAAACTTGCAGAATCCTCACACTGACGTTGACGATACTAAGAGCGCCCCTATAATCCCGGCCCAATTTCGCCGTGGGCGGCATATGTTTTTGCGCTCGTGGTAGCATTGGTACGGGGAATTCGCCGAGAGACTTCGGCGAAGCAATGGCACGGAAATCATCCAGACAACTTCAAGTCTCGTTGTCTCGGACGCGGACGCAAAATGAAGCCTGGCTTCAATACGTCGCGTGGCCGCCCTTCGGGACGACTTTCCACCAAGGACGGTAGGATCATGCGAATCTCAACGGCGCGGGTGGCGGTCTTCGCCGCGATGATGATCGGCTTCACCGGATGCCAGACCGGCGCCGGCACGAGCTTCTCAAACGGTGTCTCCAATACCTGGGGAGCCATGACCAGTTGGTGGCCATGGGGTCAGGACCAGGCGCTGCCGCCTGAGAACACCATGGAGATGTATGCCCGGACAGGCATGCCGTCTTCCGGCGCTCAGCCGTCCACAATCACAGATCAACAACAAGGCTATCCGCAAAGCTATGGCCAACAGGGTTACGGTCAACAAATGGCCGCCGCCCCACAATACACTGGCAACCAGCCTGCTTCGTATAACGGCACCGGCTCGGCTTCAACCGCTGCTGGTTACGGTCAATATGGTGGCGGAAGTGGCTACCCCTCAGGAACGGGAACCGCAACTGACTATGGATCCTATCCCTCAACCGGCCAAGGCTATGGTCAATACGGTGGCGGTAGCAGCTATCCCGCAACATCCGGTGCGGGAGCCTATCCCGGCACTTCCGGCGCAGGTGCCTATCCAAGCACCAGCGGCGCTGGCTATGGAACGCAAGGTGCTGGCACACAGAGCTACGGGAACTATGGAGCCGGCGCTACCAGTGGATATGACACCACTTCGGCTGATCCCTACGTGAACTCCGGTTATGCCGCCGCGGCCAACGGCAGTTCTTATCCGGCTGCCAACGACAGCGGATACCTGGGAACTTCAAATTCGTCTTACGGACAAGGTTCATCAGGATATCCCGCCTCGGGGTCCAACTATGGTGACAACCGTTATGGCTCCACGGGAGCAGGCAGCGGATATGACGCCAGTGGTTACGGAAGCGGTGCGACGACTCCCGCTCCGTACACCAACTCCGGCGCTGGATACGGAAGCGGCACCGACACAAGCGGGTATGGTGCAGGCGCGACCAGCTCAAACAACCTGTACCCCACCAACAACACATCCGGTGGCACTTATCCTGCCACCGCTTCCAACACCATCTATCCGGCAACGAACAACAGCGCGCCCGCCGGCGCAGCTGCAGCTGGCGGTCAATACATGCCGGGCAGCGTGACCAACACGTACCCAACCGGCGGTTCCACCGGAACCAACTATCGCTAAGCAAGACAACAAGCGATGAACCGAGTGAAAGCGAGCCTGAGATCAGGCTCGCTTTTTCTATTACCAGCAGGCCAATTCGCTTTGGGAGCATCGCTGCGAACTGCTGCGTCGCTATTCTCCGAAAGCTACAGTGATGCAAGCGACACTGCGTCGTGTTTTTCCAAACCCGGATTGAACGGTACCGCGGATGTGAATCAAAGTCGTGACATGCGCCCGCAAGCGCACAATAATCGCCAGATAAGTGAAACGTTGCGTATTTGCTTGGAGGCGATTCATTGTGAAACATGTTCTTTGCACTTTGGGGCTGGCGGTCTTGCTATTCGCAGTTGGTTGTGGCGACTCGGCTCCGCCGGAAGATCAGCCGCCGGTTGACGCTGATGTCGAGGAATTTGTCACCAGTCATTTTGGCGATGAACTTTTCACAACGCTGATGCGGCTGCGCGGAGAGGATGGCCCGCTACGCCAAATGCTTGCTAATCAGCCACCTTCGTTTCCTCCTGGAGGGCCGCCGCCTGGCTTTGGTCGTGGAGGACCGCCAATGGGCCCGGGTCCGCAACGCCCTGGCTTCGCGGTGGATCCGGCCGACCGCTACGTCGACTCCTTGTACAAAGATCAACCGTTTGCGCGCTTGACCAGTCAGCCAAATCTGAATGCCAACCTTTATGATGGTGATCTCAAGGCGAGGATTACGTCAGTCAAAGTGACCGGGCATGAAGTCGTAAACGAAAAGACTCGTCTGTACCAGGTTGAAGTCACGCAGCAACTGGATGTTGATTTGTTGCGGCTGCGAAATGCTGTCGACTTAAAGAAAGCCATTGGTTGGGATGACGCGGTGTTGCAGCCGGCGCGAAGGGAAGCGGCCAAATTGCCTCCGACCGCGCAGGCGGAACTTCAGCAACAATGGACGGCCGCCGAGAAATCTCGCCGCCATGTCATGGAACGAATGCACACCGCCGGAAGTATTTGGACATCGTCAGGAGAAGTGCGGGCGCGTCTGGAAGCAGGCAACTGGCGGTTTGAATTCGCCAACTTCAAAGCCGAAGAAAAGCCTTCGGTCTCTCTTGTTACTCCCGAGTTCATTCCAGAAGGATTGATGATTGTTGACCCTTCAGACTATCAGGCCAGCGCCGAGGAATGGAAACAACCGTACGAAGAGTTCATCGCGAGAGTCACGTTGCTCAGCGACGAACACGCAGGATTGGTCGAGCAACGCAGGCGGAAACTGTCAGAACTGTTTGTGGCAGGCACTCGCTGGCGGACAACGGTCAGCGGAAGCAGCCTGTCAACAGAGATCACTTTGACTATCGAGCGCGTCACCGAAGAAGGCCGAATCTATGGGGTATTCATCGCCAGGCGTAACGGCCAGGAGACAGTGGTGCCAGTCTATGGCCGACCGTTTGATTTGGCGGACTACGATGTGGCAGACAGGAAGTTGAAAGCAT
>CALJLD010000066.1 GCA_937982665.1 uncultured Planctomycetales bacterium | reverse complement strand
TGCGGACCGGCTGAAGCTGGTCTATCTTCCCAACCCCAACAGCCCTTCCGGCACCATGCTCCCTCCTGACCAGGTTGGCGAGCTAGCATCCCGCCTGACTTGCCCGGTGCTGGTCGACGAGGCTTATGTGGACTTTGCGGAAACCAACTGTCTCGAACTTGTTCGGCAGCATCCCAACGGGCTGGTGAGCCGCACGCTTTCCAAGTCGTATGGGCTGGCCGGGCTGCGGTTTGGCTTTCTGGTCGCGCAGCCAGAGATCATTGCGGAGCTGAACAAGGTCAAGGATTCCTATAACTGTGATGCACTTTCCATCGCTGCTGCGACTGCCGCGATGAATGATCAAACGTGGCTGGCCGCCAATCGAGAAAAGATCATTGCCGGACGCGAAGCGCTAACAAGCGGACTGCACGAGCTTGGCTTCTCGGTTGCTGACAGCTCGGCCAACTTTGTGTTTGCCATTCATCCAACCGCCGTAGCGAAAGAACTATTTGAAAGTCTCAAATCGCAAGGCGTGTTGGTCCGCTACATGGCCTACGACCGCTGGCCAGCCGGCATCCGCATTTCGGTGGGTACGCCGGAACAGAATGAACTTGTATTGGAGATGTTGGGCGGACTGGTGTGACGGCGCGTAATCGGTGGACGCAAGAGTCAGGAAGCCAATCAGCCCGTAAGCGCAGAACTTCGCACGAGAGCCCCCCATGGAAGACTATTCCGCCAGGCATGACGATGTGGTTCGCGCAGCGGTTAAGGCCGTGCGGAAAGTTCGGCAAGATGCCGTCATGGCTGCGTTTGTTGGGAGTCTTTCCACGCGGAACCTGCCAGCGCGTTCGCCGTTTGGCAGCTTTGTTGTCCTGCAGCATTTCCAGCGGCATAAGCATTCCAAGACAGAGCACTTTGACACTAACGAATGCGCCTATTGCGGACTGGACCCAGAACGAAACCTCGTTGAAACACCGGCGCGAGTTGAAAACTATCCTTTCCAAGTGAGACACTCACGAATTCAATATTCCGCCTTTGACCTGGCAACGTTTGCAGACCGCGAAGTGAACGAGCCCACTGCAGCGGATGAGAAGATTCTGCAATCGATCTTCGCCGCACTCCGCAAACTGCCCAAGAAGGCACAACTCACAGAGTTACACAAGGCACTTCAAGGGCTGTTCAAGTCCAACAAATGGGAACGCATGATTTTGCTGGAAACGTTCGGCTATGCGGGGATCCACTGTCCTGCCAAGCGGTCGCACTATTCGGATGAATTTACACCCTATGACGAGGCGCATAGAGAGGCAGCGCGGGGCTACAAGATGGAATGGGAGTATCCTATTCGCTTTTGGACCGGTCAGGACGGCGTGAATGAGGACCTGGTCGAGCGGTATTTTGGCGAGTATCTGTAGGCGACGTCTCCCATTCGCGCTTACTTGGAGTTCCCGCCGACGACTGTCCGCTTCCGGCTAGCAACGCGTGGGGCGCGGCTTGAAGATGCGGGTGGTTGCGGCACGGCAGTGATATCGCGCGAAGATTCTCAAACGCACAAGCTTATGCGTTGCGCTGAATCGCACGACGCTTTGCTCTACGGATTGTGCCAGTGACGCCGCAGCAGGAAAACAAGATTGTCATCGCCACGAGTGTCGATGGCTCGGGCACGGGATTCACAGTCAACAACGGGACAAGATACTCTTCGGTGTTTTCCTTCGAAGCAAATGTGAAGTTGATCGTTCCCGTCCCGGACCTCGTGAGAATGAAGGTTGCGGCGTCGTTTGAATCCGCGTTGAGGAAACTTGCAATCGCGGCTGACGAAAAAACAATCGGCGTGCCGTCAACGAAGTCCGTGTTGAATACGAAAGAATCGAGCAGGGTTGCCCCGGCCAGTAATCCATTGTTGCTGCCAGTATCGTTCTGCGGCGCGTTGTTCCAGGTTATCGTCGATTCGTTCCAGAACTCGCCTGCGTCAAGATCGTTCAGGCCGTAGAGATTGAACGTCACACCGGCGCCAACGCTGAAGTCGTTGTTGGGTGTGATTTGCAGGCTTGCGGACGCAGCCGCCGAAGTCAACGCTGCCAGATCGAACCGCAAATAGGTCTTACGGGCATTTGCTGGGGCCGTGATGCGGTTCTGAATTGCAAAGAACTCGCTGGAGCCAAAATTCGTGTTGGGGCTTCCCAGAGTTACACGAGCATCGGCACCGATCCCGGCTGAGGTTGGGATCATGATTTCAGCGTGGGCAACGCTGAATGTGGACAAACAAACCACCAGGCCCAAGCAGAAACGGGCAAACATCAATCACCTATAAATTCCGTAAATGCGCTACTTTGCCCAGCCGGGTAAAAGTAAATTCGCAGATTCCTCGTGTCAAGAGAATACTATTGATTTTTGAGAGGACGCCGAGTTGCAGCCGGACATAATTTCTTGGCCAGAATCTGGGATCCCGGTTGGACCCCTCATTCATTCACCGCCGGGACGCGTGCCCACAAGACCCAGGGCTCGATGAAGCCCGTTTGTTCGTCCGGCGGATTGGCGGGGCGGAAGTGGTATCGTGCGTACGGTTCGGCTCCGTCATTGATGAAGCGGAAGAGGAAGACTTCAGTTCCTTGGTCTTCCGTAGTGACCACGCAGTACGCCGTTTCAAGGTCATCGCTCACGCGAATGTCGCGCACTTCGCGAAAGGGCAACGTCATTAGCGGAAGGTCGCCCTCTGTCAGGTTGTGTTCGGCGAGGTATTGCGGATCGATGAAATTGCGAAACCAAGCTGCCTTTTCGCCAGTTTGTGGACCTTCTCGTCGCTTGTCGCGCATCTCTATGCAAAAAGAATAGGCCATCGCCTGGCAGGCCTGTTCTGTTCCATTCTGGTGGATGACGATTCCGGTGCGTTCATCTTGTTGGTCTTGGCCTGATTGCTGCTCCGGGCTGGGAATTCCGTTGGCCGAATTGTGTGCGGCGATGCCAAAGCAACATGCGATTGCCAGCAACGTGCAAAGGGTCATCCTCATCTTGCTTCTCCTGCTTTTGAGCCATTCCGACGTGCGCGGTTTGGGGTGCAGATTTCCTTAAGCTATGTCGCACTGGAGTGCGTTGCCAATAGTGGCTTGGAACGAGACGCCAGCATATCCCGCCGATAAGCTCACCGATGTGCAGAGATGCGAGCTCGCTGAGACCTGGGCTTTCGTGACGCGAACTTGTGCCGATACCCCTCAAAACGACGATCTTTGCTACACGAATGGCGGCTTGGCACGTATCATAGCACCTATCAAAAGCCTTGCCTGCCGCGATGCCGACGACCGCCACGGCTTCCCGCGCACGGTTGACAATCAAGCCGATGCAACCCGAAGGAATCCTCATGTCTCCCCCGCGAATTCTGGCGTGTTTTCTGTTCTCGATGTTGGTTGTGATGCTTTGCTCAGTCCCGGCGGCGGCCCAGGACAATGATGCAACATCGGTCAGCGAAGAAACCATGACGGCGGCGTTGGAGAAAGCCGGCGACAATCGCAGTGAGTTGCAGAAGGCGATTAACGATGCGCCCGAGGGACAACTTGCGGCTGTGCGTTTCTTGATTGCGTATATGCCTGAGAGCGATTTGCAGTCGCTGAGCGCGGACTACATCCTCAAGAACGTGGAGTTTGCTTACAAGGCTCGCGAGGCGATGCCGTGGGGTCGCGACATTCCCGACTCCGTCTTTTTCAACGATGTGCTTCCGTACGCTTCGATCAATGAGCGACGCGATGATTGGCGGGCTGATTTCTATGAGCGATTTTTACCGCTGGTGAAAGATTGCAAGACGCCTGGCGAAGCGGCGCAGGCACTTAACCGGCAGATGTTTCCGATTGTCAATGTTCAATACCACGCCACGCGGCGTCCGAAGCCTAACCAAAGCCCTTACGAATCGATTGAGGCCAGCTATGCGTCCTGCTCCGGCTTGAGCATTCTGCTGATTGATGCTTGCCGGGCCGTTTGTGTGCCGACGCGTTTTGCTGGCACGGCGAGTTGGACGACAAAGCGCGGCAATCACAGTTGGGTAGAGATCTGGAGCGACGGCGAGTGGCATTTCACCGGAGCTTGCGAAGCGGACCCCAACGGGCTTGACCGCGGTTGGTTTGTCGGTGATGCGGCACAGGCAGACAAGGACAATCGCCGCAATGCCATTTGGGCTTCCAGTTGGAAGACGACTGGCGATTCCTTTCCGATGGTTTGGGCACGGCGCGATGCCAGTGTGCCGGCGGTCAACGTCACTGATCGGTATACCGGCGAAAGTTCTGACACAGAGATTCCCGATGGCAAGGTCTTGGTGAGCCTGGAAGTCTTCGCGGCGGGCGAGAATGATCGCGCCGGCGAACGGATCGTGTGTGATGTTGTCGTGCGCGCCGGTGATCAGGAAGTCACATCGGGCAAGACCACCGGCACGGGCGATGACACAAACAATCGCCTGGCGGTGCTGCTAGATCCGGAAACCCAATACGCGATTGAGATCACCGCGCCCGGCGGCAAAGTGCAGCGCGAGTTTACGACAACAACAGAACAACGCCAGGCTCAACGGTTTGTTGTGCAGAAACAGCAAGCTGCGGAAGATCGCGCGAAGGCGATGAGCGATACTCTGAAGGCGCTCCGCGCCTATCTGGCGCAACCATATGAGGATCGACAAGAACTGGGCGAGCAAGATTTCGCCACGCAAGCATTGTCCAAGTCCGAAGCGGACGAAGCGGCGAAGCTGTTATGGGAGGACCATGCCGCGCACATTCGAGCAACCCGCGCCGATGAATTGGAGGCGAAGGAGTTTGCCCTTGGCGACAAGACGTTGAAGTTTGACTACATCATTTATGGCGACAAACCGGAGGGCGGGCGAAGCTTGTTTATCTCTTTGCACGGTGGCGGGAATACTCGCGCACGTGTGAATGATCGCCAATGGGAGAATCAGAAACGGCTGTATGAACCCGAGGAGGGTGTTTACCTGGCACCTCGAGCCCCGACAGACACTTGGAACCTGTGGCACGAAGGGCATATCGACCCGATGTTTGATCACTTGATTGAGAACATGGTGGTCTTTGAGGACGTGAACCCCAATCGTGTCTATGTGATGGGGTACTCCGCTGGTGGTGACGGTGTCTATCAGATTGGACCGCGAATGGCGGATCGTTGGGCGGCAGCGGCAATGATGGCCGGGCATCCGAATGAGGCTCAGCCGCTGAGTTTGCGCAACATTGGTTTTGCCTTACACATGGGCGGGAATGACGGCGCATACAATCGCAATGAAGTCGCCAAGGCCTGGGGCGAAAAGTTGGCCAAGCTGCACGAAGAAGATCCCGAAGGCTACATCACTCAAGTGCAGATCCACGAAGGCAAGGGGCACTGGATGGACCGGGAAGATGCTGTCGCAGTGCCGTGGATGGCCCAGTTCACTCGCAACCCGCGGCCGAAGAAGATTGTGTGGCTTCAGGACGATATCACGCACAACCGCTTCTATTGGCTTGTCGTCGATGATGAGCACAAGCGGGGTGGGACGACGGTGCGGGCGAGGGCACATCAACAAATGATCTCATTGGAATCCGATGAGGTCACGGCTTTGACCGTTCTGCTTGATGACGAACTCGTCGACCTCGACCAGCCGGTCACGGTTTTTCTGAACGGCGAAGGTGCCTTTCAAGGCACCGTCACACGCACAATTGCGGCCTTGGCAGCATCTCTTGCAGAGCGCGGCGATGGCAGCGCGATGTTCTCCGCTCGCGTAAGTGTGTCTCAAGAGTAGATCAGGAAGTACTGCTCACATCATCAAAGAAAGGATTGCCGTGTCGCGTCGCGTTTCGCTGCTGATTATCGCCGCGACGGTGATCGCGATCGGCTTTGTATTCTTTCGCGTTATCTGGCCGCTTATTCCGCCGCTTTTCTTCGCGGGCATGTTGGCAATCTTGTTTTGGCCGGTTTATGAGAAGGTCGTCACGTTGTTCCGCGGGCATCGCCGCTGGGCAGCACTTGCCACAACCGTGGGCATTGTCGGCATCGTCGTATTGCCGTTGGCGGGCATGCTCACCCTGGCCGGAATTCAACTGGTTGATGTGGGTGAAAACCTGGTCAAAGCAGGCCAGGATATCGTCACGGCCATTAAGCAGAACCAGCAAGGCGGCGAAGGGCTTGAGGCCTATCCGATGATCCAAGAAGTGGATGCCTTCTTGCGTGAAAACGTTAGCGCCGACATTTACGATACCGCGCGACAGATGGCGGAAGATTCTTTGGGAGGAATTACACGGACGATTTACCAACAGGCAATAAATCTTGTTGGCGGCGTGCTGACCTTTGTCATCGGCCTAGCAATTATGCTGCTCTCGTTGTACTACGCGTTCGCTGATGGACCTAAGCTTGTGAGCGCCGTCCGCAAGCTCTCGCCACTGAACGATGCGGAAGAGGTGGAACTGTACAACAACTTTGACCGGGTCTGCCGCGGCGTTGTTTTGGGAACACTGGTTTCCGCACTCGTGCAAGGAGCTTTGGCGGGCATTGGCTTTACCATTGTTGGCGTAGGATGGGTGTGGATGTTGATGGTGCTGACAATGTTCTTCGCAATGATCCCGTTCCTGGGAGCAGCTTCGGTTTGGATCAGTGTTGCTCTCGTGTTGGCCTTTGAGGGCAGTTGGTGGAAGGCAGGATTCATCGTCGTATATGGGGGAGGAGTTGTTTCCCTTTCCGACAACTTTGTGCGTGCGTATGTACTGCATAATCGGGCGAATATGCATCCGCTGATCGCGTTCGTGACGGTCATTGGCGCGCTACAAGTGATTGGCTTGTGGGGGATCTTCGTCGGCCCGCTGACGGCGGCATTTTTTTTTTTTTTTGTCAAGACCCTGCAGCATCGTTTACTGGACTCAAAAGAAGGCGATCAGTCGGATACCGGTGAAGAGTCTGCCGGGACGGAGCCTCTTGCAAACGACCAACATGATGCGCCGCCCGATACTAACGTTGAACCTGATGAAGATGGCCGGCACAATAGAAAGCAATAACCAGCGGGAGTCTAATTGCGATCTTGAACGAGATTCACTTATGTGGCCGGAATCGGACAAAACGCAAGAACTGTTGGCGAAAGCTGGCGCGGGTGATGACGCCGCGGTAAGCAGTTTGTTGGACCGCCATCGTGATGCGCTCCGCCGCCTGGTCGACATGCGAATGGACCCCGCGCTCAAGCGGCGGGTGGATGCCAGCGACATTGTTCAGGACGTTCTTATCGAGGCCAACCGCCGACTTCGCGATTACCTTGGCAATCCCTCGATGCCGTTTCATCTTTGGCTCCGACATATGGCCAAAGATCGCATCATCGATGCTCACAGGCGGCATCGCGTTGCAAAGCGGCGCAGCCTTGACCGAGAACAACCGCTGGTTGCGCCCGGCGGAATGGATCATTCCACAATGGAGTTGGCCCAGGAGTTGTGGGATGGCGAACTCACGCCGCAAGCTGCGGCCACTCGGCAGGAAGCGATTATTCGCTTTCAGCAAGCCCTGGAAGAGCTAGACGAAGCGGACCAGGAGATTGTCATCATGCGAAACTTCGAGCAACTGTCCAATCAAGAGGTTGCCCAGGCTTTAGGCCTTTCCGAGCCGGCGGCAAGCATGCGGTATCTGCGGGCGATTCGCAAACTGCGGCCAAAGCTCGGCGGCGAGGATGCAGAGAGCGAGAATGCGTGAAGGCGGCGGATCGCTATTCTTCATCTTCCACGCGTTCGCCGCGCATTGTCGGCGAGGGCTGGTCATCTGAATGTTGTTCAGCTGGTTCCAACGGCAAGGTCAGGATGAACCGCGCGCCTTTGCCGGGCTTGCTCTCGGCGGCAACCTGCCCGCCATGTTCTTCCAACACCTTCCGCGTGACGGGCAACCCCAGTCCAGTTCCTCGGCTGCGCTTTTCCGAAACGAACAACGTGAAGATGTTTTCAATCTCGGCTGCGGAGATTCCGCCACCATTGTCTTCAATGATGATTTCCCCAGCGTGTGACTGGGAGTCGTACTCCGTGGCCACGCGGATTTGGCCAGATTCAACATCAGCGCAAGCGTCAATCGCATTGGTAATGACATTCAGGATCGCGCCGTGAATCGCTTCGACATCGAACTGCCCGGCCGGCAGCGATTCGTCCGCGACAAACTCGATGCGAGTTCCACTTTCGCTGGCCCGGGCCCGCATCAGGTCAACGACATCAAAGACAACCTGGTTCAAATCACCAGGCTGCAAATCGGGCTCACGATGTTTGCTGTACGTGAGCATATCCGCGACGACCTTTGTGATCCGCCCTTGGTTCTTCTCCACGAATTCCCAGCCGCGCCGGATCATCTCTTCGTTGTGCTCTTGCAAACCTTCACGGATGAGGAACCCGCCCCCTTCCAGCCCTTGCAGGATGTTCTTGATGTGGTGCGCCATCATGGCGATTGTCTGCCCGACCGCAGCGAGGCGTTCTGTGTTTACAACGGCCGAATAATAGCGCGTATCTTCCACCGCCAAGGCGGCTTGATTTGCAATGGCAACCATGAGCTTCAGGTGATCTTCGGTCAGCTTGTTGCCGGACGACCCTTTGAACAACACATCTTGAGCCGGCGTTGTGCTGTCAATGTAGATCACGCCAAGCAACTCGTAGCGACCTTGCATGGGAACGCAAATCGCTTCGCGAATGCCTTGTTGCATGATGCTGACGGCTGGCTTGAAACGCTGGTCTTCTTGCGCGTTGGTCGTCAAAACTCCTTCATTATGTTTGACGACGTAGTCCAAGATTGTGCGTGAGATGCGAATGTCATGCTCGGCAATTCGCTTGTCTCGCGCTTCAAACGCCGCCGGCTCCAGCTTCCCAGTATCTTGTGAGAATAGCATGATGCATCCGCGATCAACCTCAACCCAGTCAAAGATCAACTGCATGATCCGCTTGAGGAGTTGATCCACGTCCAGTGTGTGGCTCACCGCCAATGCGGTGCGATACATCACTTGCAAGTGACGTTGAGCACGCGCAAACCAATCTTCGTTGGCAATGGCGCTGGCGTCATCGTCATCGCCTCGGCCAAACTCAGTGGGACGCGCCGTCTGCACGATGCGGGACTCATCATCATCCGCCAGTGGGACAATGTGGATTCGCTCGCGAGCCGAGCGGCGCGAGTCGAAAGACGATGCGTCGGTAAACTCTAAGACCGTATCGCCGAGTTGGATTTGATCGCCGCTGTGGAGCTCATGTTCGCCCACTTTCATGCCATTAACATAGGTCCCGTTGCTGCTTTGCCGATCCTCCAGTTTGAAGGTTCCGTCTTGGAGCGCGATGAGCGCGTGAAAGCGAGAGACCTGTGGGTCTGCAATTTGCAAGTGATTGGCCGCGTCTCGCCCGATTGTTAGGGGAGTTTCATCCAGCTCGCATTTGCTGCCGTGGTTGGCGCCGTGGATGATGTGCAAATAGGGCATCGCGCGATTCTCGCGGATGGTGGGAATCGAATGCAACCAACTTTGCCACCGGCTTTCGGCCGGTTGGTACCAGGCGACCGGACTCTACCTTCGATCGTAGCAGGTTGTCGGTCGCGGTCGTACAAATAAGAATCGCCGCGGGCGAACCCACGGCGAGTTGATTGCTATGCGGAGTTGCTACAAGCCAAAAGCGACAATCGGCTTGTCGCGCAAAGTTTCCTCAATCCGATCAATTGCAGACGATCAGTCGGCAATCATCAGTCACCAACATATGGCAACAGCGCCATAAAGCGAGCTCGCTTGACGGCGAGTGTCACGGCATTCTGACTCGCGGCATGACAGCCATTCTTGCGGCGGCTGATGATCTTGCCCTGACGGCTAGTCAGCTTGCCCAGCAAGTCCAAGTCCTTATAGTCCACATACATCGGCCGTGGCCGTTTGCCATCAACATAAACGGGGTCTTTGCGTTTGGCACGAGTTGTGGGTTTGCGCTTCTTGCCCATGGCGATTGGGTTGCTGTCGTGGCGGGTAATTGTGCTGTAATTGCAGGTAGCCAAGTAATTTAGACGATTTCCCGGACAGCGTCAAAGGGGGAAAACGGCGCGAATTCCCCATGGGAGGGCCTCAGCCTGGAACAGCCGCAGAACCCGCCAAAGCGGCAATCGCCCAGCAACTGGCGGGCATCGCCGATTATCCGCCAAGTCCTGGCGCCAATTCATCACGCAGAAATACATCCGCTCGAGCGCTTTGTTCCGCCGAGTTTTCTTGCCCCGTCAACGGCTCGGTATTGCCGGCAGCCGTGACGAGAATGCGGCGAGGATCAATTCCCAGTTCCAGCAAGAAGTCGCGTACGGCGAGTCCTCGCGCGAATGCGAGTTCCAGCCCGACGCCCGACTGGTCAGTACCGACTTCCGGAATTGGTGAGGTGTGACCGCGGATCTCGATTCGTTGCGGTTTTCCAATCATCCGTCCGACAGCGATTTGTAGCTGGGCTTTCTCAGCATCGGAAAGTTCCGAAGAGCCCAAAGCGAAAGTCACACGCGTGCCAATGACGGTTTGTGTGCCGGGACGCACAAACTCCACTCGGGCATGTTCGCCAACGGGCGCCTTTACCGGCGCACCTCCATTCATGGTGTTGGCCCGCAGCGCACGCCCCTGGCTGGCAAGTTTGTCCAGGCTGGAGTTGCGCGGCTTCATATTCCCTGGCGCCATGCTTGCGGATGCTGCATCATGGCCAAATCTTTGGCGAATGGATTCAACGAGCGCCTGGTATTTCTCGTTCTGTTTGATTTCAGAAAGAGAGACCAACATGATAAAGAACGTCAGCAACAACGACATCATGTCGCCAAATGTCACGACCCATTCCGGTATGCCAGCAACTTCTTCGCCATCATCCATTATCGATTCCTTTGAGCGTTCGAAATGAAGCTACGCGGCTTCGTCATCCTTGGGACGCTGCTTGGGTGGCAAATAGGTATTCAATGTTTGTTGGATGACCCGCGGGTTGTCGCCGTTTTGGATGGCGGCGATCCCTTGAATCGTGATTTGCATGGCCAGGAGTTCTTGCTTGTTAAGGGCTCCGAGCTTGTCGGCCATGGGCAGGCAGAACAAATTGGAGAAAATGGCCCCATACAGAGTTGTAATCAGGGCCACCGCCATACCACTTCCGATGGATGAGGGATCAGACATGTTGCCCAACATGATGATCAGCCCCATCAGCGTTCCAATCATTCCGAACGCTGGCCCGAAACGGCCGAGCGCATCGAACAGGCCTTTGCCGTCTTTGTGGCGAGTCGCCACGGCTTCCATCTCTGTCCGCATGACGCTTTCCGTCACTTCCTGCGGCGTGCCGTCCACGGCCATTTGCACACCCAGGATGATGAACTTGTTGTCCACTTCCTCCAATTTGGCTTCCAAGGCGAGCAAGCCTTCCCGACGCGCGGTTTCCGCCAGTTGAACGATGGTTTCAATCAAGTTGGGGATACTGGGCGTTTTGTTCAGGAACACAGTCTTGAAGACGCCAAAGACGCCCAAGAACGTCTTGAGGGGAAACGAGATCAGCGTTGCGGCAATAGCTCCACCCACAACGACCATCAATGACGGATAATCGATGAAAGCGCCAAAGGACGATCCCGGCGCGATCGCGATTGCCGCAACCAAAAGGATGATTCCGAGCAGCAAACCAACAACAGACGAAATATCCACGGGGTTCTCCTATCCTTGGACGTCGCCTGCCGGAATCGAACTCGCCGCTGTCGCGGGCACCAGCGACTCACAAGCAGCCGATGCATGCGGCGTCGGCAGCAAGTGTTTGCTCCGCTGATAACTCACCGCTCTGCGGATCACCTCCTGCAGTGATTCGCGCACAGTGACACGCTCCCCGGTCGTCAGGGTGATGATGGTGTCCGGGCGTTCTTCCACATAGCGAATTAAGTCCGCGTTGAGCGCGAAACCGTCATCGTTAAGACGTGTTAGCTGAATCATGGTCGATCACTCGAGTCTCCCCCCTCTTGTCATCGCCATTGACTAACGTCGCAGGTTCAATAGTTCATCAAGCAAACGTTGAGCCGCGTCAATTACACGGGTGTTTCCTCGGTATTGTGTCGAGGCAAGAATCAAGTCAATCAAGTTGGAGCCAACGTCGGTGTTGGATAACTCGACCGCACCGGCAATCAGCCGGCCGATGCCCTGTTGCCCTGGAGCGCCTTGGATCGCCAGGCCGGAATTCACGCCGCTGGCAAAGAGGTTTTCACCCTTTTGTTCCAAACCGCCGGGGTTGGCGAATCTGGCCAAGATCACCTGGCCCAAATCTCGCGTTACGCCGTTTGAGAACACGCCGCGAATAGCTCCATCTTCCCCGATGATGAAACTCGTCAGCGTTCCCGGAGGCGAGCCGTCTTGCCGCGATGCGGCAAGGCTACTGGAATCGGTGGCCAGGCCTGAGAGCTTTGAGAAATCCAGCTCAAATTCCAAAGGCGATGTACTGGAGACCGTTTCCCGATCAACGGAGACCGTTGACTCCGAGGTACTGATGACGTTTCCCTCACCGTCAAAAGTGATGAGCCCGGTTCCAACGGCGATCTGAGCGTTATTGCCGTTGGTTTGATTTTCCGCGGAATCAGCAAACCAGCGATATGTGGTCGTGTTTCCGTCGCGCGATTCTTGCACTGCGGTCAAGCGAATGCTGACCGGAATGCCCAACGAGTCATAGACAATGAAGTCCGCAACGGCCGTCTCACCGGAAGCTGCTTGAATCTCGCCGAAGGGAAGGTCGACTGTTGAAATCTGGCCGGAGTTGCCAAGGAAGGTTAACCCGGACAGACCGATATCCAGTCCATTATCAACGCCGTTGTTACCAACAAACTGGATCCGTCCGTTGGTGACGCTTCCGCCGGGATCAATGGTTCCGGAGGAGGTTAGCGAATCAGGGATTGGGTTGACGGGATCAGTATCCTCCTGGATACCCATCGCATCCTCCATGAAGTTGATGAGATCTTGCACCGTGCTAGTGGCAGTGACGTCAAACTCTTTCGTCCCGAGCGTTCTTCCGCCTTTGATGCCTGTGAACTGAAGTGTACCTTCCTCATCGAAGAGGTTTTGATAGGTGTCCGTTCCCGTTCGTTTGAGTACATCTAGCAACAGCGTGGACGAAAAGTTGATCTGCGGTCCGTCAAAGTCTAACTCAGGGTTTGTGACCAATGTCGCGTCGTCCAGACCATCAATGTATGTGGTCTTTCCGGCAGCCGGCGTTAATTCCGCGACAAGATGATACTCGGTGTCGTCGGTTGCCAGCGTGCGATATATGTTGATTTGATCGTAAGGTGCCGGAATGTCCGCAACGCCAGGCAAATCGGTCAGACGGACCCGCGTGTTCCCGGTGACAGTGACTTGCCCGAGGATTGGCGAAGGTCGGCTGGGCGCCACGCTTCCCAAGCTGTTGGAATACGTAATCCGATAGCTGTAGGTTCGGCTGCCTGGAGGCTGCGGCGGATTAAACAAAGTGGCGTTGCCGTTGATCGATGCTTGCGACGCGGTGTCGGTGATCGCTGTCGTGACCATTTCATTGATTTCGGTGAGGAATTTGAAATCCCCACCATCCAACGAACGGTAAATCCGGCGACCGACGTATTCACCCGGCAAGCCGCCAGGGTTTGTCGGAATCGCGGTCAGGTCGATCGCGTCATTTGCTGCAACAGCCAGTCCCGCAGTAGCCGTCGACGGCGGACTTTCGTTCCCTTGTGCATCGATAAAGACCACCTGGTAAGAAAATGTTCCTGCTTCCAATGCACCTGCCGCAGCATTGATCGCTGTTGTGGGCGAGGTGCCGGGACCGGCGACGGCGAGGGGAGTGGCACCGTAGTCCATGTCGGGGGATGGGATGGCGGCATCACCGAGGACCTCCGACTGAATAATTGACGCGGTGTCGGCGATATCGCCGTTGGGGCGCAATGTCCCTTCGAGAATGACTTCATTGGTTGGGTTAGCCACCGCCGCAGCCCCCAACGGGATGCTTAGCGGTACCAGCACTGTCGAATGCACATTGAAATCATCGTCAATTCCAAAGCCCAGCAAGCGGTTGCCATTGATCGTCACCAACTCATTCTCGGCGTTGGTCTTGAAGATTCCGTTGCGGCTATAGAGTTGTTCGCCCTGGGCGCCCTGAACAATGAAGAAGCCATCACCCTGGATGGCCAAATCCGAAGGGTTTGTGCTGACTTCTACGGTACCTTGAGTGAAGTCCGGTTTGATTTCGGCCACTTTGGCGCCTAACCCAATCTGCCGCGGGTTGGTACCACCGCTGGTGGGAGTTGGCCCAGAACCCAAGGATTGGGTCTGCACAAACTGTGTCGCGAAAATGGCTTCCGAGGCTTTGAAACCAACTGTGCTGGCGTTGGCGACGTTATTACCAACGACATCAATAGTGGTTTCCGCAGCGGTAAGACCAGTGAGTGCGGTACTAAGTGCAGATGCAAGACCCATGAGATTCTCCGTAGTCTTTCGGCACGCCCACCGTTTCGCTTTTCACCGCTTATTACCAACGGTTCAACTAACGTTTGGGCAGGCGTTATTGGATGCTTCTTGTTCTGTTTGCAGTTTGACGGGTTTCCGGGAGAGCGAAGCCCCTGTGCTGTGCGAGATTTTCTTTTGCGCGAATGATGCCAACAATTCGCTTACTCATCCGTGGCTGGCAATATCTCGCGAATGTTGTTGAGTTTGGCGGTTTCATCGCCGATGTGCAGCGTCACATTGCCTCCATCGACTGTGACCCGCGAAACGACTCCTTTGACGTCTGCGCCAGAATCTGACAATGCGTGAATTTCCCTGCCGATGAGCGCGGATCCACTGTTCAGATTTTGTCCCAGCACAAGCGAATCCAAGGTGTCGCCAAGCTTGGTTGTGGCACCGATTTCCCGAATCGTGGCAATCTGAGCAAGGAACTCGTTGTTCTCTAGGGGGTTCAGTGGGTCCTGGTTCTGCAATTCGGCAATCATGAGCTGGAAGAAATCATCCAGTTCCAAGCCTTGCAGCGACGTGGGATCGCCCGACGAACCTGCTGGCTGTGCAACACCGGCTGTGGTTGATTGTTCGCTGGTTGATGTTGTGGCGCCGACTTCCATGGCGTGCTCCGGTATTTGCGTTATCGCTTGTGTCGATTTGTGTGTTGATCAAGCGACGAGGTTCAGTTCGCTGTTCGGGTGTCGGTTTATTTGGGAATCCGTTGTTTGTTCGGCCGTATCTTGTTCACTGCCGTTGCTCGTTCCGCTTGGAGTGCGAGTCTCGGTTCGTCCTGCCTCTTGCTCCTTTTGACCTTCCGCGCCCTGGTGCGAGGATGATTGGTCATTCACATCGACGTCGAAGGTTTCGATGCGGATGTTTTGCTCCGCGAGCCGTACTTTGAGTTGAGCCAAGTTGTCCATCAGCACCGTCTTGGCAGTTGTCGTTTCTGTCTCCAAGCGGGCGACAACAGCGCCCTCCTTCAGTGTCACTTCCAACCGCAACGATCCAAGCTCCGGTGGGCTGAGCCTGAGTTTGAGAACGCCGCCCCGGTCTTGTGCAAAGTCAAAAGCTCTGGCAACACGATTAATGAAACGTGACGTTTCTATCGAAGTCAGGCCACCGACGGTGCGCTCTGCCGACTGATTGCGATTACTTTGAGGTGCACGACTACTCTCGACTTGCCCCGACGCTGCCGTTGATGAAGCATCTGACCTGGCTTGATTTGCTTGGGGATTCGCAGTCGGCTCAGCTTTCGCTTGCCCATCGCCTGATGATGCCGTGACCTCGGTCCCAGCGGCTTGACTGGCTGATGCCGTTAGCGTTGGTTGCGTGTTCGCGTCGTTGCCAGCCTCGGTTGCAGCCGATGTTAGGATCGGCGCTTGTCCCGGTTTGGGCGCATGCGTGACACGCTCGGTTCCGGTCCTCGCTTGGGTTCGACGGCCATCTTCGTCGCGTTCTTCCTGTCCCGTCGTTGGTGTGTTCGCGTGCTGGGCTTCGGCTGCTTCCGGTGTTTGAGGCTGGCGCTCCGTAGTGCTCACGACCGCCTGAGGGCGGACACTTCGTTCCGCATTGCCTGCGGGCGGACGTTTGGGGCTTGCCGGTTCTTCAGGCGATTCCGCGCTCTCTTCTTCGCTTGCGGCCAAAGCGCCAACCGCCGCTACCTCCTCAGTGTTGATCGCCGGTTCCGGAGCCGCGCCATGTGGCTGCTTTTCTTCTCCAACCGGATACCGATCAACGACAATCCGGGACGTGACCGTGCGGTCTTCTTCGCCTTCTGCAACTTGTTCGACTGCTGCGTCGGGCTCTCCTTGTGGCGAAGTTGATTCCGCTGCTTGCGTCGGTTTTGCGGGCGCGTCGATCGCATCGTCGCCTTCGTGCCCGAGAGTCGCCGACGGAATGGACTCTTCCGCTTCCGCATCGATGGTAGTTGTTTGGGCGATGTCTGTGTCAATCACCTCGGTCGCGATGGGTAGTTGATTTACAGTTGCCGAATCATCAGAGACGTCGGCCGCCGCCTCGACATCGCCGTGTTCCGCGGTGGGCTCGGTTTGCGATGCTTCGCTGGATTCATCTGGCTGCACCTCAGATGAGGTGTCATGCTCGGTGGATTGGCGGGGTTCGCTTGACTCACTTGAGTGAGCCTCCTCTGTACGAGACGTATCGTCGGAGCTCTCGCGGGCACTCTGCGATGGCGCATCTTGAGCCGGCTCGTGCTGGCGGTCGGACTCGGAGCGCAAGTGCTGCTGGAAATCGGTTGGGCCGTTCCTTTCCAATTCGCCGAAACATCCTCCAGGGGCAAAGCCGCAGTGGATAGCCCGGGAGATTACGTGCTCAGGCGAGATGTTGAATTGTGCCATACGATTGCCCCTTACTGAGTGGAAGAGTCGTTCATGATGTCGCCAACCTCTTCCGCAAGACGGATCTCCGGAACGCCTTCTCGCATGAGCCGAATAATCTCGGAGAGGATCTGAGGCTCCTCGTCAATCTTGAATTCGGCAACAACCTTCGTGCGATTGTTCTGTGGCAGTGATTTGAAAAGACTGACGACGAAGTCTTTTTCACCACGGCTCCACATCCGCTTGATTTCTTCCTTAGCTTGTGGTGCTTTCATGCCGGCAATCAGGGCAACAGCGTTGTCAATTGCCGCCGTCCTCTGTGCGTCCTGCCACTCAGCCAGGCGGTTTTCAAAGGTTTCCTGCGCGAGTTTCAAACTATCGCCTTCCGTTGTTAAAGCCCGCCGTTGGGAACCAATCTCTGAAGCAAGCGTTTGCAAAGCTTGCTGGCGGAATTCGATGTCACGAAGTTTCACAGCTCGCATCTCAGCAACCTGCGCCATCGAGACGGTGTCGGGCTCGGCAAGATCGGTTGGGATGGGAACGTCCTCCGGCTGCTCATCAAGTCCATAGGCGACTTGCGCCATGCGTCTAATCTTCTCTGGGGTCAGGTTCACCTGGGTTGAAACGTAAGCGAACATGATCAACTGCGCCACCACGGTAGCAACGCAGAAGTACATGAAGTACACAATCAGTCCACCCAACAGTCGTTTCATTCGTCTTTGCTCCCGTGCGCGGCTTGGAGATGACTAATGTCATCCATCTCCTTCGCTTCCCGGCGTCGCTGCTCTTGTTCAAAGCTCTGCGACTGACGGTCGCGCAGTTTCTCCAAGACTTTGACTTCACGGTCGGCTTCCATCAATTTGCTTCGCCGCCGTTCGATCTCGGCTTGGACTTCCGCGGATTGTTTATCGAGCAAACCCGCCTGTGCTCTTAACAACAACTCGTGCTGAGAAGACTGAATCAACAAATCAATGTTCAACACACCACGTTGCGATGTGCGCGCAGCGCGAAGCGACCTCAGCTCGTCATCAAGTGAGGCTCGCTGACTGCGCAAAACATCGAGCGCGCGGAGTGCATCGGCATACTCTCCGCGGCTTACATCTCGTTTGATTTCGCGCAGTTTCAAGAGCGTGGCCAGGCGAAACTTAAAGGTCGCCATGCGCCACTCGCCCGTGCGAATCCGTTCTTATTGTCATGGGAGTTGTTTAGAGGTTCCGTCCTCTCTCGCTTGTGACGTAACAGGTGTTAACTTTGTGCTCCTCCAACGATTGGCTTGGGTTGTTGAGTTTGCACGTTATTGGGCTGGTTTGGGGCGCCGCCATGGACTGCCTGCTGATTTGCCTTCGCCTGGCAGGCCATAGCCAACTGCACAAGTTGGTTAATGGCATCTTGTCCGCCTGCAGACTCATGCGGCGCTTGCTGCAAGAAGGAGTTGATGTGATCTTTTGCCGCGATGGCGGCATCGACCAGTGGGTTGATGCCAGGTCGGTGAGCGCCGATTGAGATCAGGTCTTCATTGTCCCGGTGCGCAGCCAGCAACTGCCGTATGTAGCGGGCCGCCGCCTGATGTTCCGCTGTTGTGATCTGCGGCATAACGCGGCTCAGACTTTCCAGGATGTCAATCGCTGGGTAGTGACCTCGTGCGGCCAATGCGCGGGACAACCAGATGTGCCCATCCAGCAATCCACGGACCGCGTCGGCTACTGGTTCCTGTGGGTCATCTCCTTCGACGAGGACAGAATACAATCCAGTGATGCTGCCCCGTTCCGTGCAGCCAGCGCGCTCGACGAGTCGTGGCAGCGCAGAAAAAACCGAAGGCGGATATCCTCTTGTGGCTGGGGGTTCGCCTGCGGCCAAGCCTATTTCCCGTTGGGCCTGGGCAAAGCGTGTGATGGAGTCCATCAACAACAGGACTTTCATGCCGCGTTCACGAAACGACTCGGCAATGGCAGTTGCTGTCATGGCCGCCCGGACCCGAACCTGGGCTGGCTCATCGCTGGTGGCGACAACTACAACGGAGCGCTTCAAGCCAGCTTCGCCCAGATCGCTCTCAATGAATTCATTGACTTCTCGGCCGCGTTCACCAATAAGTGCAACCACGGAAACATCAGCGGCCGTATGTCGTGCCATCATCCCCAACAGGACGGATTTTCCCACGCCAGCGCCGGCAAAGATCCCCAAGCGTTGTCCACTTCCCACGGTTAACATTGCGTCCAACGCGCGAACACCTGTTGGCAAGGCTCGTTCGATCCTCGGCCGCTCGATTGCCGAGGGCGGAACGGCGTCCAATTCGGCCCGACGGTTCAGCATGAACGGCAATTGGCCGTCGATCACTTCGCCGAAAGCATTGACCACTCGGCCCAACAAGCCATCGCCTACGCGTATCCAACGTCCGGTCTTGATGAGACGAACGGGGTCGCCATGGCGTACGCCAGTGGTCGTTCCCAATGGATAGACAATGGTGCTGTTTTCGCGAAAGCCCACGACTTCCGCATTAAGCGGTGGTCCGGTGTCTCGCTGAATCTCAGCCGTCGCGCCCAGGGGCGCGGGAAAGCCATTGACGTAGATTGCCATCCCGACGGTCCGGGCAACCCGGCCGGTCAACCCCGATGGCATTAGTCGTTCAAGTTGTTTGCTAATATCGCTCATGCTTCCTTGCGAACGATGCGCTCAGCGTTGATTCCGCTAGACCAATTCTTCAGCAATCCGTTTGAGTTGAGTTTCAAAACGTTGATCGATCTCACCAAACTCTGTCTCTACGATGCAACCGCCTCGGCTGACTTCGGAATCGGAAACGATTTCAGCCTCCGCAGCGGGTGCCAGGTGAGTGACGAGTTTCTTGCTGCGGTCCGCCAGGATGTCAAAATCGTGGGGGTGCAGCCGAATAATCATTCGCGGCGAGCCAGATGCCAACGCGATGGCTTCTTTCAAAAGTGTGAGCGGCACGTCCGGGTTGGTTTCCAAACTCGTTCTGAGGATTCGCGAAGCGATGGCCGTTGCCAATCCGATGACTTGATGTTCCCAATGCGCGGTCCAACTTTGTCGCGCGGATTGAAGTGAACGAACTATCTCGGCCAGTGCGGATTGCAAAGAATCGACGTGTTGATCGATGTATGACTTTGCCAACTCTTGGACGCGGTCTTGAATTGACTTTTCGGCTTCTGTGCGAGCTTCTTGGCGAAGCTGACTGTGAATCTCCTTCGCTCTCGATTGCGCATCTTCGAGAATCTCTCGGCCCTGTTTCTTGACGACATCCAAGTACGCGTCCGCCTTAGCGGCCACGTCCTCAAAGTTGAACTCCACGAGATGCGGAATTGTGAGTTCGCCTTGGTTCTTGATGACGGTCATTTGGTCGAGGTGGAAGGAAACTAAATGGGTTCGATCTTACTAGGCGACGAGAGCCATGTGTTGGAAGGGCAAGTTAATCCGCCCGGCAGCGGCCAGTTCTTCCGCGGCCAAGGCAATGCGCGCTTGGGCCGAAATGACATCGCTCAGGCGAATTGGGCCGGGATTCGCCAGCGCGTATCGCCAAACGCGAGCCTCTCGCGGCGATAGCTGATCCAGAACTCGGGCGACAAAGGACTCCGGTGCATCAAACAGCGCCAAGATGGCTTCCTCTGGCGCAACCGCCGTAAAGACCTGGAACAGAGAGTCACCAGTGAGACGTTGCACGTCGGCAAAGACCATCGGCAAGCTTTGCGCTGGGATGGCTTTGCGGGATTGATTGGTGCGAGATAATGTTCGCGATTGTTGCTCCTCGTCGGGCTGTGTCGCTGCGTCGCTCGACTCAAGGCTTGCGCGAAGTTGGTTCTGCAGCGGCTTTGGCGCGGCTTCAAGAATCTCACGCAAGATTGTTTGGCCTTGAACAGAGCCAGAAGAATCCAATCCAAGGTGTGAGAACCGGGCAGCCAGACCTTGCTCTAAGTCACGTAGGATTTCCGGGTGGAGTTCTGCCAGGTGACGAATGCGGCGAGCAACCTCCTCGCGACGCGGTGAGGGCAGTTCGGCCAAGAGTTGTGCGGCTCGCTCTCTGGGAAGGTGAGCCACAATCACAGCAACAATCTGGGGGTGCTCATCCCGTAAGAGCTGCTTGAGCGAGGCGGCCTCGGCTTGATGGAGTGCGGCAAAGCGAGGTGCCTTGGAGTTACTCTCCGTTTCGCTTGTGCTGGGGGCCGGCGCCTGATGCTCATACGAAGTTCCTGGCTCGGTCGTTTCACCGGCTGGCGATGAGCGGAGGATGGTCGGTTCGGTGGACGGCTCAAGCGAGCTCAGATCGGTTTGCAAATCGAGTTCGACGCCAGTGTCAGCTTGAGTTTGCGGATCCACAGTTTGCCCACGAGACCTGCCACCGGCGGCAAAGAACTCGCGAACCACTGCGTCACGCTCCACAGCTGAAACGTCATCGAGCGCCAACGTCAGCTGGCGAACCTGATCTGCAAGATTCTCCGGCAACTGTTCCAGCAGGCGATCCGCACTCTCGACATCCAATGTCGAGATCAGGATCGCGGCCTTGCGCGCCGAGGCAGACGTGTGAGGGGAATTTGTCATATGCGGTTACGATTTGTTGGCCAGGTTCGCTTGGGATGTTGGATCTGGGTTTGCTATGTCGGCGTTGTGATCCACCCTTGGAGAATCGAGGCAGCAGTGTCAGGGTCTTCGCGAACGAGCTCGGCAAGTTCTTGTTTGACGTCGCCTTCCGACGCATCCCACTTACGAGCTGCTTTTACCTGCGCGGGATCCGCGGTGGCTTCGTCATCCTCTTTTTCTTCAGCCGGTTCGCTGGCTGCAGCACTTGGTTTCGTTGCTGACTTGACGAATGATCGGATCATCAGCAATCCAACTAGCCCGAGGAAGACCATGCCAAGCGTGCCGCCATACTGTGCCAGCCAACCTATCGCGGAATCGGCAATGGCTTCTTCAGTCATCTCCGGCACGGGTAATGGTGAGAATGCTGTGAAGGTCACATTCGCTGTTGCCGCGGAATTCGGTGTCGAGATCTGGCTGAGGACATGATTTTTCCACTCACCGAATGCTGTGTCGGCAAGAGCCCGCCAATCGGTTTCTGTTGGCTCTCGACCTGCGTCAGCGTTTTGGAGCTTCCACTGCTCAATGAAATAGGTGTCAGGGACTCCTACGGAAACCGACACCGATGTGGGGGTCAAACCGGCGGTCTCCTTGACGACATCAATGTGCCCCGGGAGCGACGTGGTTTGACTCTCTGAGTTCGACGTTTCGTCCTTGGTACCGCTTGCCGTTCCGGTCAAAGCGACCTGAGTGTTCGAGCCTCCTTGCGCCTGTGCCGGTGGCCGACCCCCAGCAGGATTTGATTCGGAAGTTGTCGTCTGTTCCGTGCGCGATTCCGATAGCGTTCCCGCCTTCTTGTCATCAAGCTCTCGCGAGCTTTGCCGCTCAAAGATCGTTGGGTCAAGATCTACATAAGCGGCCACCTGGACGCCGGAGATCCAAGGCATCGACTCGCGGATCTTCTTTTCCAGCGTTGCTTCGTGTTGCTTCTTCGCCGCGAAGTATCGCTCCTGACCGCCCATTGTTGGGTCCAGGCTGTCTGCCGGGTTGATCACAGGGCTTCCGTTGAAGGTGATACTCACATTTTGCGATTTCAACCCTGCGTACGAATGAGTGACAGTGTCGCGGATCGCCTGAGCGAGCGAGGGATCGATCTCGGCGTGCTTATGCATCGATTGAATTGTGACGGCCGCCGTTTTTTCGCCGTTGTTCCTCAGTCCTCTCGCGGGGACTTCGCTATAAACGACTTGGGCGCGTTCGATGCTGTCGTCCATGTACTTGATGACTTGCGAGAGCATCTTCATCATTGCCACATCAATCGCGTGTTTGCGCGATTCGCGCGACGAGAACGGACTTAAGTCCGCCATCGCGTTCTCCATGATGTCTGCAAAATCTTGTGGCAAGACGCCATTGCTGGCCATTGCCGCCAGGTATTTTGCTTCCTCGCCAGCAGGGATCTTGATTTTTGTGCCTTCAATTGTGGCACCGTTGAGTCCAGCTTGTCCGAATGCTGCCTGCACTCGGGCCATTTCATTCCCGTCAAAGGATCTGCCAGCCAGCAAATATTCACCGGATGTGTCACCGCTCATTGTGAACAGGTAGCCAATGCTGATGACTATCACAACGGCCAAGAGAGCGGCCGTCAGGCGCGCGCCCGGCGTCATCGACGAGAATAGCTCTGTGATTTGTTCCCAGGTCTTTGTCAGCATGCCCATCCGTGGCTCCGTCCGTTACTCGTCGATTCGCTAGCAACTGCTAATCCATGCGGCAGCTACACGCGAATGTCTTTGATGTCGTTGTAAGCTTGGACCATCTTGTTGCGCACCTGCATGATCATTCGAAACGCCAAATCAGCTTTCTGAACTGCTGTCAGGACTTCCGCGGGGTTGACGTCTTCACCTGTGAACAGCGCTTGCACCGCGGTGTCTGCTTGCTCTTGAGCTGAGTTGACTTCCTGAATTGAACTCATCAGGTGATCCTTAAACGAAGGACCAGCTGGCTGCCCCGGCAATTGCGGCAACTGCGGAACCGCCGGCATCGGCGAAAACTGCAGCGGTTGAATTGTACTCACGGCTGTGCTTTCACAATCTGGGGTTTAGTTGACTTGAAGCTCAAGCCAGGATCCTGAGCGTTTGCCGGCCAAGATCTTTGGAAATCTCCATCACACCCACGTTTGCCTCGTACGCCCGAGTGGCATCCAGGGCATGAACGAATTCCTCGGTCATGTCAATGTTGGGGTACGCGACTTCGCCAGCATGTGGCCCTGTCTGGACGGCATCCGGATTGCCAGGTTCGTATCGCCAGAGTGGTTCTCGCTGTTCGATACCCACGTGCGAGACGATCACTCCCGCCGACCCGCTGGGCATGTCCTTTTCTGTTGTTTCGAAGACAACAAACCTGGGTTGATAAGGTTCAGGCTCGCCTGCCTCGTTTCGTGTTGTGGAAACGTTGGCAATGTTGCCACTGATTGCATCTAGCCGTGCACGCTGGGCGACCATCCCGCTTACGCTGATATCAAAGGCAGAATGCATATTTGTTGTCCTGTGTCGTTACTCGCCCGCCCGTGCGCCACTTGCCAACTTGAGCCTAGACTCTTTCCGAAATTGCTGTTTGGATGAGTTGATATTGATTGTTCAGAATCGCGAGTGCCATGTTGTGTTGCATCTGGTTCTTTGTGATCTCCGCGACCTGGTATTCCAGCGAGCGGTTCTTCGAGTTGACGACCATCTCTTTGGCGATCTGGTCCTGAACTTCCGCAAACGGGTCCATGAGTTCCTGGGCATCGTGCAATCCCGCCAGCCCTCCACGTGGCGTTGCCGTCTTTGCAGGCGTAACCGTCTTCGTATCAGCCGCAGCCTTGAGAAGTTCCTCAAAAGCTTCTTGTGGCAAATCGCGAAACTGATAGCCGGGTGTGCTGACGTTGGCGATGTTGCCGGCCAGAACGTTGTGTCGCATCTGGCTGAAGTTGACAACTTGCTCCAGCAGCGCGCTCGAATTGTTCTGAAACAAGGCTTGTACGTTCATGCTGTTGTCCCCAGAGGAGTTCCTCTACTTGCAACAGTGGCAAGTTGCGTGCCCGCGGCACTGCTGTCGTTGCCATCGGGCGTTGGTCTTGCCTGAGTGTTAAGGTCAAACGTTTTCAACGTCGTAACTGTGGCATTTGCCGTCGCTAACTTGTTTGCCGGAACGAGTTCGCGCCGATTCCGCCAACTAAACAGGCAAGAACGGCGCGTTCATGTCATGCTGCTCGCCCCGGCGAAGACAGATCCGTGGTGTCTTCCTTGTACTGTTTGAGTTTTGTGGTCAAAGTCCGCAGGCCAATCCCAAGCGCTTCTGCCGTCTTGGCACGGTGGCCATTGAAGCGCTCGAGTGTCGCTTCAATGGCTTGTTGCTCAAGTTCCTTCAAACTCACGCCAACGGGAACTGCAGCCTTGTCCATGCTGGCTTCTCGATGCCCCGAACCTGCTTGTGGCATCCACCCGCGAATCTGGTCGGCGGAGACTTCTTGACCTGCGAAGAGCACACTCATCCTCATGACAATGTTCTGCAACTCGCGAACATTGCCAGGCCACGCGTGATCGCACAAGGCTTCCAAAGCAGGTGCTGTCAGCAGAGCCGGCTCACCGGCCGTGCGTTTTTGCGCCTGCCGCTGAAAATGCTCAACCAAAGCAGGAATGTCTTCTCGGCGTTGACGCAACGGCGGCACATGAATTGGCAAGACATTCAGCCGATAGTAGAGGTCATGCCGGAAGCGGCCCGCCGCGGCTTCCTCTGCCAAATCTCGGTTCGTTGTCGCTAACACGCGGACATCAACGTCAATTGTGTCACTGGAACCAACGCGCTGAAAACTGCTCTCCTGCAGCACTCGCAAAAGCTTGGCTTGGAGTGGCAAGTCGATCTCCGTGATTTCGTCCAGCAGCAATGAGCCGCCGTTGGCAGCCTCAAATCGACCGACGCGCTCATTATCTGCGCCGGTGAAAGCCCCGCGCACATGCCCAAAGAGTTCGCTCTCCGTGAGTTGGGCCGAGAGCACCGGGCAATTCAGATCGACAAAGGGCGCTGCATGACGTGGACTTGCGGAATGCAAGCCGCGGGCGACAAGTTCCTTTCCGACGCCACTTTCGCCTGTGATCAGAACCGTTTCCGAGGTCGTGGCAAGCTGTGCAATTCGATTGCGCAACTCCTGCATGGCAGGACTTTCACCAATCATCGCATGACCAGCGCCTTGTGGAGACACATACGCATTTGCATGTGTTCTTTTTCTCGCGGCGGCGACTGCGAGCCGAATGACCTCATCCAAGCGATCAACGTCAATCGGCTTTTCGATGTAATCGAAAGCGCCACGACGCATAGCTTCGACCGCCGTGGAAACGCTGGCGTGCGCTGTGATCATCACGATTTCCGCATCGTGCGAATCTTGCTGCAATCTCTGCATCAACTCCAGGCCGTCCATGCCCGGCATCTGCAAATCGGTCACGACCACATCGATGTGATCGGCCGGCATGCGCCGCAGTGCTTCCTTGGCATTTGCGGCGGAGTCGACCTGGTGACCCAGCATCGCCAGCGCAGCAGTGATCGATTCGCGGACGGTTTCATGATCGTCCACAACAAGGATATTGCCGCCGTGCTGATCGCCGAGAGTGTTCATTGTTGCAGTCATGTCCAAGCAAGTCGCATAACCGTTATTGCAGGTCTAACTAATTCACAGCCGGCAGTGTGATTTCAAAGACAGCACCAGTTGCTTCCGCCTGGCTGTTGTGCGCTGTGAGCGTGCCGCCGTGCCGTTCAACGATGTGCCCAGCAATCGTGAGACCAAGTCCGGTTCCACTACCTTTCGTGGTGTAGAACGGCTCGAACATGCGGGCGAGGACGTCCTGCGGTACGCCCGGCCCGGAATCAGCAAACATGAGTTGAACGGTGTTCCCCACCGCTGCCGCCGTGATTTGGATGTCTCCCCCTTCACGCATTGCGTCGACAGCGTTGATCATCAAATTAATCACAACACGGCGGAACATGGCCGCGTCGACCGAGACATTTAGTTTTGCTGGGACATTGATTTCGACGTGAATATTGTGAGCATCAAATTGCGGCGCAAGCCTCTCAATACACTCTTGCAAGAGTGTCGACAATGCAACCGAGGCCAACTCCGGTTCGCGCTCGGCGGCGAAGTGCAGTAAGTCATTCACAAGCGTATCCATGTCGGCCACGCCAAGAACAACCTTGCTGAGAATGGCTTGCGACTCGTGATCGTTGGTCAACCGCCTCTTGAGCATTCCCAAATACAAAGTCACTGGGGCGAGGTTGTTTCGCACTTCATGCGCGACGTGAGATGCAACCTGCCCCAAGTCGGCCAGGCGGTTCTTGCGTGCCAGTTCTCGATTCTTGACTTCCAACTCGTTGGACAGCCGGCGAACTTCGTCTTGCAAAACAAGATGTGTTTTCTCCAGGCGCGAAGTCGCTTCGTGCCAGGCGGCCAAAACCGCTTGGAGTTCTGCATTCGTGGCTGGAAGGGAAGTCGCTGTCATGGATTTGTGTCCGTTTGCTGTCTGCGATAACTCGATGCAATTAGCCGTCGGAGGAGAGATCTAACCGCGGCTGGCTGGGAATCGAATGCTTGCCATAAGCAGCACTTGCGTCCGTGGCGCCGCGCAGAGACTGCAGTTGTTGCGAAATGTTGGATCGCTGTGCTTTCAAGCGAGACTCACTGGTCTGCTCTAACGTGATGATCTCCTTGAGCAGCAAATCTGACTTGGAAAGCAAAGTCTGACATTGCGAGCGGTCGTCATCACTCGCCCACTCGTGCTGCTCAGCAGCAACATTGCGAAACGGCTTCAACTGCGTTTCGATCTCTTGCAATTGCTCCATTTCGCGGTTTTTCTCCGCCAACAGGGAGAGCAGCCGCCCCATGTCGCCCTGGTCGATCAGGGCAAGTTGGCTTTCGGCAAACTTATGCACGCGCCCCAAGCACTCACTCCGTTGGCGAGCGAGCGTGAGCAATGTCGATGATGAGGTCTTCACAACCATGTCTTGAGCTTTCTCAACAACGTTTGCTGCTACAAGGTCTGGAGCCAAGTCAACAAAGTTTCCCATTGAGCTTTGGTGCCGACAGACGTGTGCGACAGGACAGCGTCACTGGGGAGCGACTGTAGTGTTTCGTATGCTTGAGCGATCGCCGTTCGTGCTTCCGACTCTCGGTCCATCTGGCGAAAAACCGTTGCGGCAGCGAGATATGCGTCCAGTGTCTCAGGGCGGCCGTAATAACGGTTAATGAATTCCATGTAGGCTTGGGCCGCTTCGTCATGCCGATTGAGTTCTGCCAGCAACTTTGCTCGCAGGAACGAAGTGTTCCGCAGCAAGGCTTCGTCTGCGGACTTGAAGTCGTCGCTGCTTACAACTTTGAGCAGCGCGGACAAGGCAGACTCTGTTTGATCCACAGCATCCTGCAGCCGAGCGAGTGCGCTGCGGGCAGCACCGACTCGCTGCGATTCCACGGCGGAAGTCGCCGAGCGATCTCTGTCCAGTTGAGCCTGCTGTCGAAGCGTTTCGGCTAGCAGGTATCGAGCTTCCGGCGTTTGTGATTCATTCGGAAACCTGCGAACCGCTTCGACCAGCCGAGTTTCCGCCTCGCTCCATTTTTGCTCGAGGTAAAGCAGTTTTCCCAGGTCGAACAATGACTGCCGCCACTCAGAACTTCGCGGTGTAAGTAAGTCGAGTTCCAAGTTTTCTCGCAGAGGAGCCTCTGCACCTTCCAGGTCGTCCAACTCCACAGAAGCCTGGCTGGCGACCAGACGCGCTTGATAGCGAATCGGATGCTTGGGAAATCGCTCGACACATTCGCGCGCGCTGCGCAACGCGGCGTCGGCTTCGCCATGTTGCAACTGACTGACTGCCAAGAAATAGAGCGCTTCGGCCGTTCTTTCGCGTGTCGAATCGTGCTCGACAAACTGCTCCAACATGCGAATCGAATTCGGTGCGTCCTCGGCTGCCAGGTAGGCTTGCGCGCTTGCCCACAGGTAGTCAGGATACTCACGAGTTGCCGCTTTCAATCGAGCAAGCCGCGAGTAAACGTGACCGGCGCGTTGGTAAGCAAGTCTCGCTTGAAGCAACGTCGCGGCAGATTGCTCTTTGCCCTGTGTGGCTGCTTGACGCCGGAGCGACTCTGCATGCTGCTCGTAGGTTTGCGAGAGCAGCCGCTCGGACTCATCGCGAGGAATAAAATGCAAGTCGCTCCGCAACAGCAAGCTCGCCTGCTCAAAATCGCTCTTCGCCCAAAACTGGCGCACTGCCTGCTGGAGCCTGGCAGCAATCTCAGATTCGGTAATCCAAGGATTGCGAAACGGATCAACACTGTCCGCGACTTGGAGCACGGATTGCCACTTGTCGACAGCCTGCTCAGGTCTCCCCAAGTTCTGCAGAATCTCCGCGTGCAGCACACCTGAAGCAATAGCCTCCGGAGACTTGATGCTGCGACGCTCGATCTCGTCGAGCTGAACCAATGCGTATTCCGGCTCACCCAGTTCCAGCAAGCACTGCGCGCGAAAATAATTCGCGCCTGGGATTCGCTGTCGTCGGAGCGTGTCACGCCCCTCCGCAATCTCGAACAATCGCAAGGCTTCGCGAAAGAGATCATTTGCCAGCGCCTGATCTTCTTCTCGACCATCTTGCCGTAGCCGCCGGCCTTCAGCCAGGGCGACGCGCCCCAGCAGGAACTGTGCTTGCGCGGGGTCTTCACGGCCAGTCATAGGCGCAACAATTCGCCGCGCCTCCGCGGGACGATCCAACGACAAGAGGATCTCCGCCCTTTGCAATATTATCCGATCGTGACGACTGGAGGACATGTCTGCTTCCAGCGCACGGTCATTATAGGCCAGTGCTAGCGAAGGATTCGGGCTTGTGCTTCTGAGCCAGGCGCTTGCCAACAATTCGTCGACATCGGGCCGGGGGGCATCGGTGCGGTCGGCAACCATCTCGAACACATCGATCGCGCGCTCGATTTCTTCCGCAAACAGGTAACTTCGGCCCAGCCAGAACCGAGCCTCGGTCTCAATCTCGGGAGCAACGCCAAAGTCCAGGGACGCACGCAACTTACTGATGGCGCGTTGCGCATATTCGTCGCGCGTCTCGTCACCGCCGGCTTCCGCTGAACGCGCGAAAGCGAGACCGAGCACGAGATCAACATCGACACGCTGCTGAGGGGTAAGCGTTGACAGCTGCGCAAGTTCCGTTGCCAGAGTGCGCGCCTCCAGCAGGTCTCCATTGGCCATCGCGTCGCGGGCCTGCTGGAGCTTCATCGGATCGAACGGCGGTTCGCCGAGGAAGAAAAGCATCCCCACACCGCCGACCACAGCTAGAACCGCGGCAGCGAACGGTACGAGCAAACGCCGATCAGCAAACCGCGAGCGCAAAGTCCCCACCAAGCGCAACGAAACGAGCGCCTTCCACTTCGGCGGAGTCGAGGAATCTTGTTGGGGTTCGGGCTCGGGCATATTTGTACGCTAGCGCCTTGGCGCACACTTCCTAAATGGCGACCGCCCATGGTGACGGTTTCAAACGCAGTCGAGGGCAAGCTCGTCTGCGCGCACCAAGTAGCACCGCCTAAAGCGTGCGCGAATTTCTTCTGAGGAAAAGGCGGCGAAGAAGTAGCCCAAGCGCGGGGGGCTGTCAATCGCAGTTGGCCGAATCGGCCTTTGCTATCTGCAAGTTTGGCCGACAGCATTGCCAAACTCTGCAGCATTTCTGTCGCACGGCGGTGTGCTCTGACCGAGGCGATTGTTATCCGTCACTTGTTGGCAGGACGCGTCCGGTTGCTTGACCAAAGCCAACACGGAACCCAGAACCCTGGCATGCAGCCGTGAGCGTCAAGACATCACCATCCTGCAAGAACTTCCTTTGCGAATTGTCAGATAACTCCAGAGGTTCGGCCCCGCGCCAAGTCAGCTCTAGCAGGCAGCCACGCGAAGACTTGTCAGGGCCGCTAATTGTGCCAGACGCCAACAAATCGCCTGGGCGGAGATTGCAGCCAGTGACAGTATGATGGGCAATCTGCTGTGCCATCGTCCAATAGAGATAGCGGAAATTCGATTGGCAGATGGTGTCGGCCGTGTTCATTTCCGCGCCTTGCAGCGTGACCGTCAGCGGGATGTCAAAAGTGCTTCGCTGCGGACCTTGCAAATACGGTAAGGGCTGCGGGTTTTGCTTGGGACTTTCGCTACGAAACGGTTCCAACGCGTCCAAAGTGACAACCCAGGGCGAGATCGTCGTCGCGAAATTCTTCGACAGGAATGGGCCAAGCGGGACATATTCCCAGGTTTGAATGTCCCGAGCACTCCAGTCATTGACCAGCGCAAGACCAAAGATATGCGCCTCCGCTTGATCGACGGGAATCGGCTCTCCCTGGTTGTTGCCAGGGCCGATGAAGAATCCCATCTCCAGCTCAAAATCAAACGCGGCGGATGGGCCAAAACCTGGCTGCCCATCGTCGCCAGGTTTCTTTTGCCCGATTGGCCGACGCACATCCGTGCCATCGATGACAATCGAACTGGCGCGACCATGATACGCAACGGGCAGATGTAGCCAGTTGGGTTGCAAGGCGTTGTCCGCGCCGCGAATAATTGTGCCAACATTCGTGGCATGTTCGCGCGAAGAATAGAAATCCGTGTAGTCGCCAATCTCGGCCGGCAGGCGCATGGTCACAGCGGCTTGCGAATGCAACACCGCCCCGCGCAGCGATGCGTCATCTCGCAGTTCGGAATTCTCAGCGGAAAGCAACTCCGCAACACGCTGCCGCACGGCCTCCCAGGCAGGACGCCCCAAGGCCATAAACTCATTGAGCGTTGGCTCTTCCAGGACGCGCTTGCCAGCCAAAACCGGCAAGTTGAATTTGTCTCGCCGGCTCAACTCGCACAGATCAAGAACCTGGTCACCAATGGCGACGCCGATGTGCGCTTCGTTGGGATCGCCAACGGAGAAAACGCCGTATG
Organism: uncultured Planctomycetales bacterium; assembly: GCA_937982665.1. Taxonomy (GTDB): domain Bacteria; phylum Planctomycetota; class Planctomycetia; order Pirellulales; family S012-138; genus CALJLD01. Next base: position 3,393 of record CALJLD010000066.1, on the reverse strand, counting down.
GCAGGTTTTGAATCGGGAAATGCGAATCGTCCGCAACCGTGACAAAGCTGCGAAGTTTGGGCTCAATAACGTACACGCGTCCGCCTAACAGGAGAGAGGACAAGAGGTCGGGATTGTGACCAGACTGCGCTGCTACGCAGGGGTCATCGCATCGGTTATAGAGGCGCGTCGCCCATCTGTAAAACCGTGCAACCCGCAGCTGCCCTAAATGTTGCGAAGGCTCTCGAAGGCCTCGCGCACGCGAACACGTGGATGATGCTCGTCAATCCCAAGTTCGCTCGCCAAAGATCGCGTTGCTGCTGCGCATTCGGCAACCGATGTTGTTTCGCCCAAATCCCGCAACACCAACGCAAGGGATGAGAGATACAGAAACCCATCCGGCGTCCGGTAGGCACTCAACTCTTGCAGGGTTTCCAGGCATTCCTGCAAGGACTCGCGCGCAACGGCCAGATCACCTTGTTTGTATTGAACACCGGCCAGGTCACCTTTGCAGACTGCCATTTGGAATCGATTGCCCAGATGTTTGTGCAATGCGATTGCGGCGGAGATTGCCTCTTGCGATTCGTCCAGCTTGCCCATTGCCGCCAGCGCAGCGCCGCGATTACCCAGATTGAGGGCGATGCCGTGACGATTCTCCAACTCGCGGTTGATGGTCTCCGCCCGAGCAAAGCACTCCAAAGCTTCCGCATAGTCGCCCCGGTCAGCCAACGCCAAACCTCGGTTTCCCTGGTTGGTAGCGATCCCGCGTTTCTCACCGAGTTGCCGTGTTGTCCGTTCGGCTTCGTTGTAGCAGCGAATTGCATCGTCAAACTTGCCCTGTTCAGCCAAAGCCATGCCACGGCTGCTGGTAGTCAGGTGCAGCGTTTTCTTGTCGTTACGGCGACGGGCAATGCTTTCTGTTTCCATGAAGCACTTCTCCGCTACGGCCAGGTTGCCGCGACGCATGAAGACATGTCCGCGTTGGCGCGAGATCGCGGCGAGCAGTGCTTCATTGCCAATGGAGTTGGCGATTTGAACCGCTTCATCGTATGCCGCCATGGCTTCATCAAATTTGCCCTGCTGCCAGATCGCAAAGCCACGCATCGCGATCGTTCTGGCTAAGATGGCTTCGGCATTCGCGGTTCGGGCAACTTGTTCTGCCAGCTCGAAGTTTTGCAATGCGGATGAAATATCACCACGCACGCGATACATCTCAGCCATCTGTCGCAACGCGTCCGCGGATTCGCGGCACGCTTCCATGTCATTTGCAAGTTCGGCAGCTCGCTTTGCATTTTCCATCGCGGCGTCCCACTCGCCGGATGCTTTTTCCGCTTCGGAGATGGCAGTCAACAAAGCCACTCGACTCTCTTCCGACGCCCCGTTCAACGGCTTGCTTAACCACTGAACGCGGTTTGCCAGGCCACCACGTATCTCCACCGCGCGGTGCACGGCCAAGATGGCTCGAGCGGCCAAATCATTCTCGCCGGCTTCAACGGCCCAAGTTTCGGCGGCCAGCAAGTTCTCGCGTTCCAGCAGCAATCGATCGAGTGCTTCGGGGCCATCCACGCCGGGAATTCGCTCTGCCCACTCTTCCGCATAGTCCGCCAGGTATTCGGCAAAACGCTGACGCAAGGATGACTCGTCCGCTGCCGATTCCGCTCTCCGTCGTTCTTCACCGTATTCACGGATCGAGCGGTACATGTCAAAACGCAGCTCATGATGCTCGTCTCGGACGCGCAATAGACTCTTTTCCCGCAGCGATTGGATCGCGTCCATCGCCAACGGGGCATCCGGAAAGTCCTCCAGGTCAATTACAGCTTCCGCGGCGTCCAGGAAGAAACCGCCAGAGAAAACGCAGGCTTGCTGAAATGCTGCTCGCTCCCAATCGGCGAGTTGCTCATACGACAGGTCGATCGCTCCGGCCAGAGTGCGCTGGCGGGGTGGCAAGTCTTTGCGAGTCGAACTGAGTAACTGAAACTTGCGGTCAATTTTCTTCAACATCTGCGCCGGCTTGAGAACTTTGACTCGCGCCGCGGCCAACTCCAAAGCAAGCGGAATGCCTTCCAGGTGCGAACAGATCAAGCCAACTTCGCGAACCGTGTTGGTATCGAGCGAGAAATGCCGATGAGCATGTTGTGCGCGATCAACAAACAACTGCACGGACGCGTATTGTTCGATCTGCTCCTGGTCAAGTTGATCACATTCATCGAGCTGAGGGCATTCCAGCGCTTCCAACTCGTATTGTTGTTCACCCTCTCCCCCCAGCGGAAGCCTGGCCGTGATTAAGCAGGTCAACCGCGGCGCGACGCGACGCCAAATCTCCATACAATCGAGAAGTTGCGAGATCGCATGATCAGATTGATCGAAGATCAACATCAACGGACGGCGGAGTTCCAAGATCGAACCGACAATCTCGATCGGATCGCCTTCGTCGCGCGGCGGAATCTCGAACGCCGTCAAAACTGCGTGGGCGATTGCCGCGGAACTTGTGGCATTTGACAGGTCACACCACCAACAACCGCCAGGAAAACGCGGCATCAACGACGAGCCCAACTCTTGGGCCAGCCGGCTCTTCCCAATCCCTGCCGTGCCCGTCACGGTGACCAAAGAGATTTGGTCATCGGTTAGCCAACCTGCGATTGCCGCCTGTTCCGCATCCCGGCCAACCATCCGCCCACTTGCCCGCGGGAAAGTCCGCGCCCCGGAGCTTTGGCTGGTAGATTCGCCCCGCCAGTTCGCCGGACCAATGGGAATCTGTGATCCTGACCGCGCGGCCGATGGCCCGTGTGAAACCTCCATTCGGGCCAACGACGTCTCCATTGACCGCCGCAGGTCATCGGCAACGTCGCGAGCGGTTGAGTAACGCTCGGCAATGTTCTTTGTCAAACAGCCTTGAACAATTCGCTCCAAGGAGACAGGGATCGAATCATCAATCTGGCGGGGCGGCTTCGGCTCGCGATGCTTGATCTCGTCAAAGACATCATAGACCGATGGTCCATCAAACGGCTTTCTTCCCGTCAGCAACTCATAGAGCATGACGCCCATGGCCCAAATGTCACAGCGTCCGTCAAGACGGTGCGTTTCGCCACGGACTTGTTCCGGCGACATATACGCAGGCGTCCCGGAAACTTCACCAGCACGGCTTCGCTGATCGGACTCAAGAACCGCCAGGCCAAAGTCCGCAACGCGCGGTGCTCCCTGTTTGTCGATCAGGACGTTGCCCGGCTTCAAGTCACGATGTACGAGCCCCAACTTGTGAGCTTCGTGCAGCGCGTCGCCAACGGCACTCATAATGCGGGCGATTTCCGTCAGCGTGAGCGCCTTCTTTCTTGAAAGGGCCCGGAGCGTCGGACCTTCGATGTATTCCATCACGATGTAACATTGCTGTCCTTCGCGATCGATGTCGAAAACGCG
>CALJLD010000065.1 GCA_937982665.1 uncultured Planctomycetales bacterium | reverse complement strand
GCGAGGTGTGCGTGGCGGAGTGGCTTTGGGCAGGCGGAGCTGTTGTTGTAGGTATTTGTTTGTTGTGCGCCGCAGGTTCGTGTTCGGTGTTTCGCGCGTGCATCTGCCAACAAGATACCGAATCTCGTATGCATTGACGAATACCGCCGCCGCGCTTTCCTCCCGTACGATCAAAGCGTCCAAGCGCATCGGCTCGGGTGCAGTCGCCCGTTAATTGCCAGCAGGACGATGAAACTTCCGGGAGTAAGGAAACAGCCGTGAGCAAAAAGCGTTTGCGGAACCGCCACGGTTGGTCCGCTCGAAGGGAGCCGCTCCCATTTCCGCGGCGTGTTGCCGTTGAACCCATTGGGATTGGCGGCAAAAGCAGGCGAAATCGGTCGTTTCGCACAGAGATATTCCTCGCGAGAAAGGGTTTTCTTTGCGGCTGAAACCTTTTCGGACGCGTTGGAAAACTTTCCCCATGCGTTGTGAACCTTTTCGCTCGCGCTGTGAGCCTTTCCCGTCGCAATCGAAACTTTTCCGTACGTGCCGGGAATCGTTGCACCCAGCGACCTTCTGGGTGAGAAGCCACTGCGTTGCGAAGATGAATGTTTGGGTGTCGTCATCATTGCTCTTTGTTTCCGCTTTGCGGTCTCTGATGGTGGACGCCGATTCCTTTGTGCCGAGAATCTTTGGTGCTGAAATCTTGGTGCTGAATCCTTGGTGCCGAAGTGGGGCTCCGAATGGGGCGCCCGAAATTCTCCCTCATTAACTAATAAGGGTTTTGAAACCGCATATTTGCAGCGGCCTCAAGATTTTTTCGAGAAAATGCATGTGCCCCTGCGCCGTCCAACTGTGAAGCGGCCCACCAAATCATCCCAATCCACCGGTGATCCGCCCGCTTTGCCGGAGAATCGCGTCGCCGCCGATTGAAAAGCCGGGCAGCCGAAAGTACTGTGCATTTTCGCTCTGTTGATGCCTTCTTGCGTGTGATGAGAGTCAGGAGTCTTTGCATGCTTTTGAGTAAAACTGGTTTGGCGTGTTTGCTGACCGCGGCCATTGGTCTCGGCTGTTGTGTTGCCGCTTACACGAATGCCGCCGATTCAAGCCCCACGGATTCAAGCGCGACCGCTTCGCCAGCGGCGGATGGTCTGCGTCAGGAAAAAGTCACAGCCTTCGTTGGCGCGCACATCATTCCGATTGATGGCGAGCCGATCGACGGCGGCGTGCTGCTCATTTCCGGCGGCAAGATCGTGGACGTTGGCCCTGCTGACGCCGTGCAAATCCCGGACGGCGCGGAGACGGTGGACGTTTCCGGCAAAGTGATCATGCCCGGGCTGGTCGATACCCACAGTCACATCGGCGGGATTGGCGCTGCCGATGGCAGCCATCCCATTCAGCCAGGCGTCCGAGTCATGGACTCCATCAACGTTCGCGATTCCGGATTCAAGCGGGCATTGGCTGGCGGACTGACAACGCTCAACATCATGCCGGGCTCGGGCCACCTTTCCTCCGGCCAAACCGTTTACGTCAAGTTGCGATTTGACGAACAGCCTGCTTCCATCCTGGACATCGCCATTCGTCGAGAAGACGGTGGCATCGCCGGCGGTTTGAAGATGGCCAACGGCACCAACCCTCAGCGCGAACCTCCTTACCCCGGCACTCGCGGCAAAGCGGCCTACCTGGTTCGTGAGCAGTTCATCAAAGCCCGCGAGTATCAACAAAAGCTGGCCGATGCCGGCGACGACGAATCGAAAAAGCCGCCGCGCGATCTCAATTTGGAAACGCTTGTGGAAGTGATGCAAGGCAAACGCGTCGTCCATCATCACACGCATCGCCATGACGACATCATGACCGTCCTGCGGTTGGCCGAAGAGTTCAACTTCCGAGTAGTGCTGCAACACGTCAGCGAAGGCTGGAAGGTGGCCGACGAAATCGCCAACGCCAGCGCTCCGTGTTCGGTGATTGTGATTGACTCGCCCGGTGGCAAGTTGGAAGCCCGGGACATGCGCTACGAGACATGCTCGGTGTTGGAGCAGGCTGGCGTTCGCGTCGCCATCCACACGGACGATTGGATCACGGATTCGCGATTGTTCTTCCGCTCGGCCGGGCTGGCCGTCCGTGGCGGCATGACTCGCGAGGGTGCGCTGGACGCGTTGACGTTGGCCGGCGCGGAGATGCTTGATCTTTCCGACAGTATAGGTTCGCTCACGCCTGGCAAAGACGCCGACTTCATCATCCTCAGCGGCGATCCCTTAAGCGTTTACACGCACGTGGAACAAACTTGGGTAGAGGGTACGAAAGCCTTCGACCGCTCCGATCCCGCGGACCGCTTGTACGCGACCGGTGGCTACGGCGCGACACACGACCAGCAGCCCTACTTCTGCTGCTTTGGACATCAATAAGCTGACTGACTTCTCGCGAAACCTTTGATCCCAATCATTCACGTTCCCAACGAACGCTATCTGCTATGAAACGCATTGCCTTACGCGCTTTGGTCATTCTTCCGTTGACGGTCATTGCCGCCGTGATGGTCACTTCCCCGGCGGCAGCTCAAATTGCCGTGCGCGGGGAAACCGTTTACACGATGGTTGGCGATCCGATTGCCAATGGCGTGGTCATCATCAATGAGCGAAAGATTGTCGCGGTTGGTTCCGCGGACGATATCGAAATCCCCGAAGGCTACCGCGTGCTGGAAGCCAAAGTTGTTACGCCAGGGCTGATTGATGCTCACTCGGTTGTTGGGCTTGGCGGTATCGATAACCAGGATCAAGACCAGGAACAGCTGGAGGCTTCTAATCCAGTGCAGCCAGGCATGCGAGCCATTGACGCATACAACGCCAAAGACCCGCTTGTGGAATGGGTGCGAACGCTGGGCATCACTACTGTTCACACGGGGCACGCACCGGGCGAACTGGTTTCCGGGCAAACCATGATTGTGAAAACCTACGGAAACACCGTGGAGGACGCGGTCATTTCGTCCGCATATGGCGTGGCTTGCACACTTAGTTCGGATGCTCAGAAAGCCGGCACGCAGTCACCAGGCACTCGCGGCAAGATGTTGGCCATGCTGCGCCAGCAGTTGATTGAAGCCCGAGAGTATCTCGCCAAGTTGGAGGCGGCCGGCGAAGACGAAGCGAAGAAGCCAGCCCGCGACCTGCGTTTGGAGACGCTTGGCCAGGTTCTCCAAGGCGAGTTGAAACTGATTGTGACCGCGGACAGAGCGCAAGATATTGCCTCCGCGTTGCGGTTGCGGGAAGAGTTTGGCTTCCCGCTGGTGTTGGACAGCGCCGCCGAAGCGTACACCATGACGGATGAAATCAAAGCCGCCGGCGTGCCGGTCATTGTGCATCCCAGTATGTATCGCGCCGTTGGTGACCGCGGCAATATGAGCTTTGAGACGGCCGCCAAACTCAAGGAAGCCGGCATCCCCATCGCGCTGCAAAGCGGCTATGAGAGCTACGTTCCCAAGACTCGCGTTGCGCTGTACGAGGCCGCCATCACGGCCGCCAACGGGCTGAGCTTTGAGGAGGCGCTGGCCACAATCACCATCGATGCCGCCATGCTCTTAGGCATCAATGACCGCGTAGGATCCATCGAATCCGACAAAGACGCCGACCTGGCTTTGTATGACGGCGACCCGTTTGAATACACCACGCATTGCGTGGGTGTAATCATCAATGGGCAAGTTGTGAGTGAGGAAGTGCGATAGTTCGCGACGTGTTGCGCCTTTGCGCTACGCGCGGACAACATCATATTCCAGCATCATGATACCGGACTCTTCAAAGGCGCGATGAGTCCGCAACTGCAACTTGACGTGAAGCTGCGGACCGGGAAGAAGCGGGATTCCTTCGCCGATCAGGATCGGCATCAGGCCGACTTCAACGACATCTACCAAACCTTGCTGTGCCAGGCTGCGGAACAACTTGCCGCCGCCGAAGAGCCAGATGTCTTTGCCAGGTTCGTCACGGATTGAGGCCAGCTTGCCTGTCAGTTCACCGGAGCGAACAATCTCAACACGTGGGTGTTCCGCTGGCGCAAGCGTATCGGAGCAGACGAACACCTGCTTGTCCTCGAATGTGGCGAAGCCTTGCTCGCCTTGTTCGAGCACGATTCCGTATGTGCCGCTTCCCATGAGAAAGGTATCAAACCGCGCGAACTGCTTCGCCAGATAGGACTCAACTTCGGAATCCGAAACCAGCCAATCGTACTCGCCGTTCGGCCCTGCGATGTAACCATCCAGACTGGCGGCCACGGAATAGATGACGCGTCTCATAGCGATGCAGACCTGAGCAACAAAGTGTGATGGCAAGCGATCGATTGCCATCATCCGCGCTTCGCAAAGAAATGCAAACAAGTGACTGAGTTCATCGCGGCAAACGCCGACGCGTGCGATGAAAAATCGTCGGGCATGGCCGAGATGTCGCGGCTGTTACAAACACGTTGCGCGTCGAATGATCGCAACTCGCTATCCTGCAAAGTGAGGAACAAGGTCAAAGACAAGATCGACCGGAACGAGTTCCCGTTCAACTCCTTTTGTGGATGCGATCATGGGCTTGCTGCACAAACTGTTCACGCGTGATCCCGTCAGCGTTCGTCACAAAGCTTCGCGGTTGTTACGGCGTTGCGGGTTTGTTTCGCCGCCGGAAGCTGTGCAATGGATTTCCACAAGTGTCTGCGATTTGAGTTGTCCACATTGTTATTCGCAGGCAGGCCGAAAGGATCCTGAGGAGCTGTCGACAGAAGAAGCCAAACGCCTAGTCATTGACGAGCTTGTGCAACTTTCGCGGCCGACGTTTGTCATCGCCGGTGGTGAAGCCCTCTTGCGGCGGGATTTCCAGGAGATCGTGCGTTATGCGCATGAACGGCAAGTTCCCTGGGCGTTGCATTCTCATGGCGGTTGGATTGAGCGCGAGATCGAAGTCTTTCGCGAATGCCCTCCGTTAATGGTGGCTGTCAGCCTTGATGGTCCGCGCGAGTTTCACGACACGTTTCGTGGGCAAGTTGGCGCGTGTGACGCGGCGCTGCGGGCGATGCAGTTGCTCAAAGATGCCGGTTGTGGAGAAGTGGTCGCGGGGACAACGGTCACGCGCGGCAATGCTGACCTGTTGGCTGACGTGGCGAATGTCGTTTTGCAATCCGCGGCGGATAGCTGGGGGCTGCACCTGGTCACACCAGAAGGTCGCGCCGGCGATCACGCGGAGATACTGCCGACGCCCACTCAACTGCGTCGTGTTGCCGCTTTCGCGAGAAGGATGCGAAACGTCATGCGGGTTGAACTCGACAACGAATGGGGAAGCGCCTGCGACGAAGACTGCTATTACCGCGATGACGCGTTTATGTGCGGCGCTGGCCGATTCAGTTGCGTGGTTTCCGCAACCGGCGAAGTCATGCCTTGCACGACAACCGACAAAGGCGAAAGCAGCGGCAACGTCCGCGACTTGCCGTTGTCCGCAATCTGGCGGGATGGCTTTGATCGGTTTCGTACAAAGCACGATCCGCTGAGGTCTGATCCTTACGATTGCTGGCTGCAAACGCGCAACGGAAGAAGTTGCCGCGGCAGTTTTACGTTCGATCCGTTTGGAGACACGGCGACGGAAGATGAACTCCGCCCGGCGGGCCCTTTGGTTGAAATTACACTGAAATGAAGCGTTGAGCGCATTCAACGTAACGGCAGCCGAACAACCGCAAACAGAGAAGACCGTAAAGGAGACAAGGCATGTCTCGAACGAAGAAGAAGCGAAGCGCGATCGGCAAAAGAAAGGTGTTACTCTCTCGGCCCATGTCGGATCGGCTGACACGGTTTGCCGCTGGCGTGTTGCTGTTGTTGCCGATTGGTCGGTCCGCGCGGGGTGAGGACCTGGCGAAAGACGACGCATCCTCGCATGAGCCGGATCATGCACAATTTCCAGAAGCGGGATCCGCGGCCACACAGCAAAATCAGGCCGACGCCGAGATCATCACTGGTGAGGTCATCCAGCGTTGGCGGTGGCGAACTTTGCATGCGCCGCCTGGGTTGAAGACAAATCAACAATTCCTCCAAGACCCTGCAAGCGTCAAAGCTTTGCCGGAGGAATTCCGCGAAGCCCTGTTTGCCGAGTTGGCATCCAAAGAAACGCCTATGGCGGATTTGATCCTCAAAGCGATCCGCGCTGATTTCGAGGGGAACGATCCCAATGTCACTGTCGAAGAAATCTCCCAAGCGCTGGCGTATCGTGAGGGCACGCTCAGTTATGAGCATTGGTGGAATGCGTGGCTCTGGCGGATGACACGGTACGTCTCGAATCCGCAAGACTCCGAAGCGCTGCGCACGTTGTTCGCTCGCTTGGAAAAGAATGCGCAAGTGACTGACGCGCTGATTCGCGCGACCTTTGAAGTCAAACCCACGCGGCTGAATCCGCGAGCCTGGATGAGCAAAGCCGGGCCGCCGCGCGAACTTCGCATGGCGGAGAACGCAACCTTGGCCGCGCTGTTGGCTGCGGCACAAAACGCCTATGCCGCTGAAACTCCCACAACTTGGCGACGAGACGCAGTGGTGCGGCTCAAACTGACAAACAACTCCGGGTCGGCCGTTTTGTGGCGTCGTGGCGAGGCGATCCAACTGGAGCCCGGCGATACGTTCAGCTTTGGCCGCTTGGATATCTTGCAAGCGAAAGAAGATGGTGACGTGCGCATCCGTGACGTCAAGTTTGGCGTGCTGCGGTTATCCGCAAATACGCAAGCAACTGTCTGGCAACTGCCCGATTTGTTGCGCGCCGGCCGCAAGGCGAATCTACAAGCTCTCGTCACCGCGGCCCTGCAAGGAGATGATGAGAACGAAGCGCGCGAGCTTGAGATCGCGCTACCGCTTTCGCATGCTGCCATTCGAGAAGCGCTCGCAAAACAGCCCGATGCACCGGGAGCCGCGCGGTTGCGAATGATCATGACCTTATTTGATGACACTTTGTTTGATGACTCGCTGCCGCAGATCAACGATGGCGAACAACGCGACGCTGGCGTCGCAACAAATGAAAATCCCCAGCGCCGGGCAACTATGCCGCAGCGTGGGGATGATTTGATTTCGCGATCTCGCCGCTGAGGTTGATGGACCAGATCCAACGCTGAGTTCCATCAAGCGCTCGGTGGGCAAAACGGCTTAGCGAATGTCGATGGACAAGACGTATTGGCCGTTTTCAAACTTCCAGTGATCGTAAGTCTTAGGAGCGAGTTCAAAGTAAGCCATTTGCGCGGTCACGTTACCCACTGCGGCGTCAATGTAGCTCTCGCCGGCAGTCACGTTCCAAGCTGTGCCATTGACGTAAACCAATTGCGGCACGCCAGTGTAGTTGCGGAACAGAATCCGGCCTTGCGTGGCGCGGCGCATCTGCTCACGGAACGTTGAGCTGGAATTCATTTTGCCAAGCAGGTCGATGTCGTAGCCATCGGTGCCTTGCGTGGCGATCTGGCTCATTGCAACGCTCAACTCCTGCAGTTGCGTTGCCATTGCCGTGATGACGTCCATGTCCAAGCCCTGCAGTTGGTTGGCGATGTCATTCACTTGATTTGCCATGGCTGGCAACGTGGCGACCTTGGCTTCCAGATCATCAATGCGGCCTTGCAAAATGCCGATCTGACGTTGCAGCTCTTGTACGTCAGTTGTTTGCGCGTCGTTGTTGGGATCTGGCGGATCGCCTTGTTCACCTTGAGCGGAGGCAAAATTGGCAAGGCACAGAGTCAGGACAGCAGCCGGAATGAAGCGACGGAACATGGTTGGGTCTCCAAGTCAGAATGTGATTTGGGAGCGCGGGACCGTGCGGGCACGGTTGCGGTTCTCGTTTCAGGATGAATTTGAAAGCGCAAGGGAACGCCGGGGCGTAACCTGCTGCAGTGCAAAACGATCAAGATTCTGCATTGCTGGCGCGATAGCGTTCGGCATTTGCCGGTTGCGCAAGCTTTCGCGAAGCGCAATCTCATCCGGCAATAACCGAACGACTCACCAAATCCATCTTATCCTGGCGCGCAGCGGCTCTCCATGGTGTGGGATGACCGAATTGGCAAAAACCCGACGATGAAGCCAGCAATGCTGGCAACTGGAGAAGCCCGGCAGAGTTTGCCGGTTGTTCAGCGATCAACCCGCCAAGTGTGCCGGTTATGAGGGTTGCGCCACAGTGAGTCAGCCGCTTGAGTTACGGCGATTCGGCAATCTCGCTGCGCAGATACTCAAGCGCTTTTTCAAGCTGCGTATCAACAAACTCGGAGCCGTCATCGCGAGGCGCGCCGGGATCCGGCGCCACCAAGGGCGGCTCATCATTGGGGTCCGGGTGAAAGCGGACGATGTCGCGTTCGCGGCGATTGCGGACCAACCGCATCATCTGCAAGTCGCTCATCCGCACTTCAAAGTCATCATTGGGACGAACGCCCCAGTCATCTTCCGGACGGGAATCGGGAAAGCGGTGGATGTTCTTTCCGCTGGGACGATGGTAGCTGGCAACGGTGATCTTCAACGCGCTGGAACCGGCCGCCAAAGAGACGACATCTTGCACGCTGCCTTTGCCGAAAGTTCGCTCGCCGACGATCACGGCGCGATTGTGATCCTGCAAGCAACCGGAAACAACTTCGCTGGCACTTGCGCTGTAGCCGTTGACCAGGATGGCCATCGGAAAGCCGGAGAATGTGCCAAAAGCGTGAGCATCCCAACTTTGTTCGCGGCCGGCACGGTCTCGCGTGCTGACAATGCGGCCGCTGGAGATGAACATATCGCAAACGTCGATTGCGGATTCCAACAGCCCGCCTGGATTAAATCGCAAGTCAATGACAAGGCCTTGCAGGCCGTTGGCTTTGAGTCGGGCCATCACGCGGCGAAGTTCGGCCGCGGTTTCCCGGCTGAAGCCAGTGATGCGGATGTAGCCGATCTTGTCTGTGTTGTCGTACATGAAGTCCCATTGGTCTTCGGCATCACGGCGATCGCCCAGCACAGTTTCCACGCGGACAACTTCGCGATTGACCGTGAACTCCAGCGGATCGGCCGTATCGATGCGGAGCACTTTGAAGCTGATGGAAGTGCCTGGCTGACCTTGGAACAATTCCATGGCATCGTCCACGGACATATCCGCGGCTTCCTGACCGTCGATTTCCACAATGATGTCGCCCGCCCGAACACCAGCGCGGTAGGCCGGAGTGCCAACAATCGGACTGATCACGGTGAGCATGCCGCGACGTTCGCCAACTTGAATGCCAACGCCGGCGAAGCTGGACTCCAAGTCCTGGCGGAAGCGTCCAACTTCTGTAGGCGGAATGTAGTTGGAATACGGATCAAGCTTGCTGAGCACGCCCTGGATGGCCGCTTCCATCAGTTCGCGACGATCGACTTCCTGAACGTAGTTGTTTTCCACCTGGCTCATCACATCGACGAGCGTGCGAAACAACTCGTAGTATTCATCATCATTGAGCGGCTGCGCGAGTGGTTTCTTGGATGGCTGTTCTTGGCCAACATCCTGCACGTCTTGCGCTTG
>CALJLD010000064.1 GCA_937982665.1 uncultured Planctomycetales bacterium | reverse complement strand
CTAACGGACATACTCGTCCGGAATGGTCTTGCAGTTGTAGTAGCGCTTGTTCATCGGAATCGCACCTGGGCGAAAAGCTCCAGCCTCGACGTGTGTCAGCACTCGGGCGATCATGTTCTTCATCATGAAGCCCCAACCGATGCGCATCATATTGCGAGTCAGCCAGCTGACGTTCTCCGCGCCCTGATGTTCCAGAACCAGCAGGGTTCCGTCCGCTTGTGGTGTTAAGGTCCAGGTGATCGTCATCGCTGCCGGCCGCGGACGACTCTGGTCTTTGGGCACATTGACCCAGCTCCAGACAAGCCGTTTGGGGGGATCAGCCTCCAGCACTTTGCATTCGGTGATTCCTGATCCGCACACGTTCGGATCGCACCGGAACTGGAATTCGTGCCCGACGACTGGCTGATGATTGTTGGGCTCCAGCCATTCAGCAAGTGCGTGAGGATCCGTCAGCGCTGCCCAAACGTCTTCCGGTGGATGCGGATAGAATCGCTCTTTGCGAATTGTGATTGGCTTGCGGGCAACCATAATGTTCTTGTCGCTACTTTTTCTTTGGTTTCTTCTTGTTGAGATAATCGCCCAAGGCATCGAGCCGTTGATCCCAATACTCGTCAACCTGGCTGATCCAATCGCGGATATTCCCCAGCCGGGTGACGTCAATGTCGTAGAGATTCTCACGCCCGACTTTTCGCCTGCTGACGAGCCCGGCTTCGCGGAGAATGCGCAGATGCTTGGAAATCGCCGGTTGGCTGATTGCGAACGGCTCCATCAACTGCGTCACATTCCGCTCGCCTTCTCGCGCCAGCCGAACGAGCATCGCTCGCCGCGTGGGATCGGCAATTGCGGTAAAGGTGTCAGCCAGTTGATCGTCTCGCTTCATGGAGATATCGTATAACCATTCGGATATATGTCAAGTGGTATACTCACATAGCTTGGTCTGCGGTGAGCGAAACTCCGCGCACGCTGTATCGTCAACAAGTTCGGAAGTCCTGCGATCTATCTGATGGACGAATCAAGCATCATCGAAAGCGCGCTCAAGATTCCTGCTGGCCCAGCGCGGGATCAATTCCTGGCGGACGCATGCAGCGGCAATCCAGAGCTTCAAGCACGGATCAAGGAGTTGCTCCGCGCCGCGGAGAGTCAGGTCTCGTCGGGTGATGAGGCTGCACAAGAAGACGTAGGGCCAGGGTTTTCGGAAACGCTACTTGTCGGAGAAGAGCGCGAGCGCAGGCAGATCGGCCCGTACAAACTGCTGCAACAAATCGGCGAAGGCGGAATGGGGATCGTCTTCATGGCCGAGCAAATTGAGCCAGTCCGACGGCGCGTGGCGTTGAAGATCATCAAGCCGGGGATTGATACGCGCGAAGTCATTGCGAGGTTTGAGGCTGAACGACAAGCCCTGGCGATGATGGACCATCCAAACATTGCGAAAGTGCTCGACGCCGGGACAACCGACCAAGGCCGGCCGTATTTCGTTATGGAACTGGTCAATGGGCAGCCGCTGACGCAGTATTGCGATGAACATAGCCTGACCACGCGTGAACGACTCAAGTTGTTTTCGCAAGTTTGCCGAGCTGTTCAACACGCGCACCAAAAGGGTGTGATCCATCGCGATCTCAAGCCCGGCAATATACTGGTTGCCAACTATGATCACGAGGCCGTGCCGAAGGTCATCGACTTTGGTGTCGCGAAAGCGACCAATCAGCAGCTGACGCCTAAGACGCTGTTCACTCATTTGGGGCAGTTGGTGGGAACGCTTGAATACATGAGCCCTGAGCAGGCTCGACGTAACCAACTGGATGTGGATACACGCAGCGATATCTACTCGCTGGGCATCGTGCTTTATGAATTGCTGACCGGCGAAACGCCGCTGGACAAAGAGTTTTTGCAGTCCGCGGCGTTTGACGAGGTCTTGCGGCAAATTCGCGAGCAGGAGCCGGTTCTGCCCAGCCTGAAACTGAGCACGAGTAAACATCTCAGTTCTGTTGCGGCGCGACGGCGCGTTGATCCAGCCCGCCTGGCGGCTTTGGTCCGCGGCGACTTGGACTGGATAGTGTTGAAGACACTGCAAAAGGATCGATCTGAACGGTACGCGACAGCACAAGAGTTGTCCGATGACATTCGACGTTATTTGGAGGACATGCCGATCCAAGCTGGCCCCCCGCGCGCTGCCGTCAGGATTCGCAAGTTTGTGAAGCGTAATCGTTGGCAAGTTGTAGGCGCGGCGAGCCTATTGCTTGTGCTGGCTCTCGCGTCGGTCGTTTTCTTCATTTCACAGCAAGCTTCCGCCCAGCGGATTGCCGACCGGTCGCAACGAACTTCCGCTGCCGTTGAGTCGGCATCGCTGGCTCTTGGGCAAGCGATCAATTCACCAATCGGCAATCGAGCGGAGTGGGTTGCTTTGGAGGCGGAAGTCCAGCGTATCGAGGATCTTCTTGCAGATGGCGAGGTCTCCGCCGAGGTAAACGGTCGTGCGAGTGCCTTGCTGGCAAAAGCGGAGGAGGCGCGTGCCGAGCGCGACATTGCCGCGCGACTTGAGGACGTTCTTATCGTGTCTGCATCGCACCCGGACAAGCAAAGTTGGCGAAAGATGGAGAGCGAGCTCGCGGCACTGCTTGCGGAAAACGGCGTTGATCTCGAAACGCAAAGTCCTCAAGAAGTGGGCAAGCACATTGGCGAGCATCGCTTTTCTGTGCTGTTGGCCGACATTCTGGAACTGTGGATTGGCACTAAGGCGTATATCGGCGGAACGACCGGTTCGCAAGCAGCGTTGGAACCTTGGACGGAGGCGATTTACCTCGCCGATGATGATCCTCTGCGGACAGGGATCCGAAAGCTGATTTATGCAGCCAAGCCTGTGACCGAGGAGCAAGTCAACGCGCTGATTGAAGGCGTTTCCCTTGAGGACGTGTCGCCACGAACGCTCACCTGGCTGAGCGCCGTTTACGGCATGGCCGGGATGCAAGCGAAGTCAATTCAGGTTATTGAGGATGCGTTGCGCCGGCATCCAACAGACGTGATGTTGAACTTTGAACTTGGCTACAGACTCGCGCAGCAAAAGCGTTGGCACGAGGCAACTCGCATGTATTCGAGTGCGCTCGCCCTGCGGTCTGATGCGGCAGGCATCTGGCAAATGATGGGGATCGCCTTGGAGCAAGTCGATGAACTCGACAACGCCCGCAACGCTTACGAACGTGCGTGCGAACTTCAAGACGATTATGCACCAACCTGGGTGAATCTTGGCAACGTTCTGCTGGCAGTTGAGGACGGTGACGCGGCTTTGGAGGCGGGACGGCAAGCGATCCGTTTGACGCCGGATCACCCAGCCGGCTACGGCATCGCCGGTCGCGCGCTCATGCTTCTGGCGGAATACCAGCAAGCGCTGCCACTTCTTGAAAAATGCGACGAAGTTCGCGCCAACCATCCGGCCTGGCAAAAGCCGTCCAAGCAATGGATTGCGGAGTGCAAAAGGCAGATACAACTGCCAGCGGATCAAGCCGAGGATCCTGGCAAATCTCAATAGTGGGATTGTGCCTTCTACCCGTTTAATCGGGCGTTTCTTGACGCAAGCGACTCGCTTCATGCCCGTGCAAACCGCCTGCTGCGGTGCGCATGGTTCCGAATCTTCCGATTATCTCGACGGGAACGCGCTGGACGGCATCCCCGTATTTTATGTCGCAAACAGGACGTAGGGCTGACCTATGTTTGAGAGTTTCGATGCGTTGCGCAATTCGGAAAGTCGTTTTGCTGCCTTTGCGCTTGCCTCAAAGTTCGTGAATACCGACCACCACGGGATCCGCACATGGCCTGGATCAAGGGCAATCTTGGTTTGACCGCAATGACGCTAACTTGGGTGGCGAGCATCGCGATTGGGTTGTTTGTTGTTTGCGCTTACTCAACGACTCCAGGCGAAGCCGGCGTGCAGCAATCGCTCTGGCCGGCCAACTGCAGTCTGAATTTGGATCAGCATCGACCAACGCTGTTGATGTTTGTGCATCCTCGTTGTCCTTGCAGTCGTGCGAGTCTAAGTGAGTTGGCCCGCACGATGGCGATTGCAGGCGAGGACATTAGTGCTCGCGTTGTTTTCTTTGCACCTGATCCAGAAACGGCCGATTGGTCCGGCGGTGAATTGCGGCCAATCGCAGAGGCCATTCCAAGCCTCGAAGTTGTCGATGATCGCGATGGCCAGTTGGCCGCGCAATTCGGCATTGCAACATCAGGGCATGTGTTGGTTTATCAGCCGGGCGGCGAACTCGTCTTCAGCGGCGGCTTGACCGTAGCACGCGGGCACGAAGGCGAAAGCACTGGGCGTCGGGCCATCCTTGCCCTGCTTAATGGCGAAAACAACTCGACGCATACCTATCCGGTCTTCGGCTGCCCGCTTATTGAACAGAACTCGAGCGACCTGCCATGAAGTTTTTCCAGACGACACAACTGACTCCTACCGCTCAGGCGCTGCTTGACGAACAGCACGATCAACTGTGCGCCAGCACGGATCGGCTGTTTGCCGCGCTGATGATCTTGCAATGGGTTGGCGGATTGGTCGCCGCACTGTTGATTTCCCCCCGCACTTGGATCGGGACGACTTCGCACGTCCACTTTCATGTTTGGGCGGCGCTGTTCCTCGGCACAGCCGTCAGTAGTTTGCCCGTCTATTTGGGCCTGCGATATCCCGGACGCCCCCTGACGAGAAACGTGATTGCCGCGGCACAGGTGTGTTGGTCGGCGCTGTTGATTCACTTTACCGGCGGGCGGATTGAAACACACTTTCATGTCTTTGTTTCGCTTGCGTTTCTGTCGTTCTATCGCGAGTGGCGATTGCTGATCATTCCGACGACGATCGTTGCGTTGGATCATGCAATCCGGGGCATTTTTTGGCCGCAGTCCGTCTATGGCGTTTTTGTGGAAAGTCCCTTCCGCTGGCTCGAACACGCAGCCTGGGTGGTCTTTGAGGTGGTCATCTTGGCCGGAAGTTGCCGGCGAGGCCGCCTGGAAATGCAGCAGATCGCTCAACGTCAAGACGAATTGGAAACGACCAACCAGCACATTGAAGATGCGGTCCAACGACGAACGCAGGAACTAGCTGCGAGCGAGAGCAAGTTGGCCGCCAGCGAATCACGATTGCGAACTCTGTTGGATTCTTCCGTGGACCCACTGCTGACGATGACCGCCCAGGCGGAGATTCTCTCTGCCAGTCGATCCGTGGAGACGGTATTCGGTTGGAAGCCAGACGAATTGATTGGCAAGAACGCCAATCTCTTGCTGGCTGATTCTGCGGAAGCCGAAATAACTGCTGATGACAGCAAGGGCAATGATCATGAGAAAGCTGGCGGCAAGTTGCTTGCGCCGTTCCAACGTTCCAGTGCCATTGATCTTTCGGGTCGACCGCGCGAGTTGAATGCAGCTCGGCGTGGCGGAGCGCCGTTCCCCAGCCAGGTGACGGTGTGGCAAGTGGAATTGCCGAATGAGAGCGAGCCTATCTACATGGGCACGGTCCGCGACATCACAGAGCGAAAGAATGCCGAAGCGGAATTGGTTTCACTCAACCAGCGCTTAGTTGATTCCGCACATCAGGCTGGAAAAGCCGAGATCGCCAACAGCGTGCTTCACAACGTGGGCAACGTGTTGAACAGCGTGAACGTTTCGGCAGAGATCGTGCGTGAGAAGGTTCGCGAGTTGGGCATCGAAAACCTCACTCGATTGGCTGGGGTTGTGGAAGAACACATCGACGATTTTGGAAGCTTCGTGTCGACCGATCAACGCGGCAAGCACTTGCCGCGATTCCTGATCGACTTGAGCGATCAAATGGCATCGGAAGAGCAACTGATGATTGAGGAAGTTCAGTCGCTGATGTCAAACATTGAGCACATCAAGACAGTGATTTCAACGCAGCAGGCATACGCCAAATCGGGCATGGCTGGCATTGCGGAACCAGTGGACCTGGCAGACTTGATCCGGGATGCGGTTCACGTCAACACGTCGTCCATGCGGCGACACCACGTCGAGGTGAATTGCGAGCTCGCTGAGCTGGAACCAACGGTGATCGACAAGCACAAGCTGCTGCAGATCCTTGTCAACTTAATCAGCAATGCGAAGTATGCGTGCATGGAAAGCGGCAATGAAGAGCACCGCATCTCGATTCGCCTTAAGCATGGCGATGGTGACCGAGCCCTCATTGAAGTGGAAGACAACGGGATGGGCATTCCCAAAGAGAACGTGACGCGGATCTTTGCTCATGGTTTCACCACGCGGTCCGAGGGGCATGGATTTGGGCTGCACAGCGCGGCAGTCGCGGCCAATGAATTGAAAGCGGAGATTTCCGTGAGCAGCGATGGGCCGGGCAAGGGAGCGACCTTCATCCTCGACTTGCCTTATTCACCAGCGGAGGTGCCCACATGCAAGATGTAGGGAACACCCGCAACCTGCGAGTGCTTGTGGTGGACGATAACGACGCCATTCACAAGGACTATGAAAAGATCCTGGCTGGTTCGCGCAAGGAAGGTGGCTTGAAGCAGTCCTTCGCGGACTTCTTTGGGGCTGAACTTGATGATGAACTGTCGTTGACGTTCGAGCTTGAGCATGCCTATCAGGGGCAAGAGGGCCTGGAGAAAGTCACCAAATCAATCGATGAAGAACGACCCTATGCGGTCGCCTTTGTTGACGTGCGCATGCCGCCGGGATGGGACGGTATCGAGACGATTGGGCATTTATGGAAAGTTGATCCAGAACTGCTGGTCGTAATTTGCACGGCCCACAACGACTACGACTGGAGCGAGATGTCGCAAAAGTTGGGAAGTCGAGAGCGTTGGCTAGTGCTCAAGAAGCCGTTTGACAAAGTCGAAGTTCGACAACTTGCCGCTTCGCTGACGGAGAAGTGGGACCTGGCCAGACAAGCTCGTCTCAAGC
>CALJLD010000063.1 GCA_937982665.1 uncultured Planctomycetales bacterium | reverse complement strand
TCCCCGGCTCTTAACCGGTGAGGTCAGGGTTCGAGTCCCTGTGGTCCTACTGAACATTCACGCGCCCATGATGTAACGGGAGCCTATCGCCTTGCCATGGCGGAAGTGCGGGTTCGATTCCCGCTGGGCGCTCTTGAGTTGCTACGTCTTCTCGCCAGCGGAGAAGGTGTAGCAGGCCGGATGAAAGGGCAACACAAACAAATGAAGGCATGAAACACTTGGGTCGGTAGCTCAGTGGCAGAGCAGGCGCCTGTTAAGCGCCATCGCGCGGGTTCGAGTCCCGCCCGTCCCTCTTGGAAAGAAAAACACGCGTCCCTGGTGTAACGGCAGCATGACTGGCTCCAACCCAGTTGGTCAGGGTTCAAATCCTTGGGGACGTGCTTGGCGAAACGGCTCTGCGTGAGTCGCTCGCAACAATCGAATCGTCCTGTGGCCCAGCGGCGACGGCAGCTCCCTTACAAGGAGACGATCGGGGGTTCGAGTCCCTCCAGGACGACTATGTTGGAGTTGAACAAATGCCCTCGGTGGCATTTTTCAATACTCGTTTCCTACGTTGCTTCGGGTGTCACTGCTGGCTTGTCCAGCAGTGAATACGCAATGAAATAGCAGCATGTCAAACATCCACAACTCTTCCTAACAGCACAATGCTGCAAGCGTATGAACATCAAAAGAGATGCAAAGCGTATTCACTGCTGGGCAAGCCAGCCGTGGCACCCTTTTTTGAATAACGGCTTCCAATAAACAAACGGCCCGGTACGCAAACGGAAAGCGGCGAAGCTCAAACCTTCGTGATGTTGTTTGTGGGTTCGACTCCCACCCGTGCCACTCGATGACTTGTTGAACAAATACTTACCGCAACATTTTCACACCGAACAAACGCGTCGGCTGGGCATTGGCGAGCCCCGCTGCCTGTAAAGCAGTCGCTTTCGAGCTGTGCAGGTTCAACTCCTGCCCGGCGCACTTGCAATGACCTCCTATTCCGCCTTCGGGGAAGAAGGTGGGCACAGGCCGGATAATTGGCAGCAGACCAGCAAGCAAAGATAATGGCGAACGCGTGCGAAGCCTTCCTCTCGCGCGTCTCCACACAGTGATGTGATGTAATCAGGTAGCATAGCAGATTGTCGATCCGCCAGTGCGGGTTCAAATCCCGTCATCACTGCTCAACAAGATAGCAACTCTAGCGCGAAAGTCGCGATGGCAGCCATGGTCGCACTCTCGTCCAACCGACTTCGCGCAACCCGGCTCAATTTCCCTCTGACAACACTTCCGCCAGCGTCTTCCCGGCAACTTCTCGCAGGAACTTTCGATCCGCCGCGGAGACGCCTGAGGAATCTTCGTTCTCCGGGTCATCTGCAATCTGCGCGGGATCTTCGCCAGTAATGGTGCCGCACAACATGGCCGCTGCCAGGTAAGCGCCGGCCGCGGAAGCGTGATTTCCGTCTAAAGCGTAAAGTTCCAATTCTGGCCGATCTTCCAGAGCGATTTCAAACGCGCGACCGATGCGAACAACCGACGACTCGGATTGTGCGGCAATCTCATGGTAGACGTTTTCAAAACGCTCCCGTTCGTCAAAACCTTTCCGAGCCCATTCCGCGAACAGCAAGACTTCCGCGCCGTTCTCCGTGGCTGTGGCGGCAAGTTCAATCGCCGGGTCTAAGGGATATTCTCTAGTGCCGCTCATGCTGATTTGCTGCCCTTGCAGAACGACATACGTCCATTCGTGGTCGCGCATCATGTCATGATTGGATTTGTTCTCGTTGATCTGCGGGAGCAGGATATCCAACGAAGAATGCGTCACAACCTTCTCGTCGGGCTTTGCAGCCCGTAGCAGTCCCTGCAACATGCTGGGCACGTTGTGCGTGCCTGTATGGCTGTTGCCGAACATCAGCACGGAGATGTCGGCCTCGGCGACCTCATCCCACAGCGACTCAGTCGCGGCGGCTGCGCGTGCCTGGCTATCGCGAATCGCGGCTTGATTGTTGACCGCCGTCTCCGTGCGGTCAGCAGGCCCACAACCTGCCGAAATGACCCCGAGCCCAACAATCACAAACGGTACCAAATGGCTGCGTTTCACTCGCGTTCTCCGACAGGAATCAAAGGTCTGAAGTGCGGACACCGACTGCTCATACGATAGTGCTCCCAGTTCAGTTCGTTTTATCGCCTGGCGGGACTATCTGCCAAACTTTCAACGGCGAGTCTCTTCGAAGAGGAGCCATACATTTCGTGGCGAAGCGGTGGTATAGGAGCAGTGTGCGGAGCGCAACAAGTCTTCGCATGGCAAGGGCAAGCCGCGTCATCGCGCCCTTATGATCACCAGATTTCCCAAGATTTCGTGCAATCCGTTTCGCTTTGGTTTATTGTTTGAGCCGCGCAATTGCATGTCTTGGCGGTTCATTTGGAGAGCACTACCGATGGTTAATGAGGCCTTCGCCACGAATCCGGCAAACGTGAAGCCGAGTTTCCTGATGGTTTTCCGGCAGGATTTGCCGGCGATCATCACCATCGGCGTTTTGATCTCGCTTATCTTCGTACCCTTGGGATTGTTCGTCTGGAATTGGCTGTGGCTGGGAATGCTGCTCATTCCCGCTTTCGTTGTGTTGGTTTACGGCGGGACTCGTCGATTGCTCAGACTCGGTGCTTGTTGTCCTGCCAAGGTTGTTTCGCTCGATCCGCCTCGGCTTGCCATCTATTCCGACATGACAATGCGGCTCGATGCATTTCACCCCGCGATCACTGTCAAAGAATTCAACAGCAAAGGCCTCAGCGGCGGTCCCGTGCAAATTGGCGATAATCTGGTTGTTGCCGCATTCTACGAACCCGGCGATGAAGCGATGCCGAACGAGCGTTGGAAAGGGCTTTCCGCAACCGCGACGATCCGTGGCGTCACCAGCAACGCGCATGACATCCAACGAACGTTTGAAAGCGTGGAGGCTGATGAGTGGGAGCGTCTGGAAGAAGGTGCGCGGCTTGTCAGACCGCCCTTCGAGGAATGTGTCATTTTTCTCCAAGGTGATGCAAAAGCCGGCGGGCAAGGCGCAACCGAAGGCCGTGTGTTTGTGACGTCCGGCGATGATCCGGACATGAAAAAGGCTCAGGCATTATCGCGCAAGACATTTCGGTTTTTTCTGCGAGAGTTGAGCTGGGAGAAGCGACGAATTGTCCCAGGCTTGGATATCGCGGCGGTCAAGGTCGCGTTTTCAGATCCACCGGAGATGCGCAGCCAAATTCCAGGCGAACTCGATGTCGAATATATGTGGCTTTCCGAAGTTGAGTTTGACGGCCGGAAGTTGCGCGGCGTCTTGCTGAACGAGCCGGATTCTTTGCAGTCCGTGCATGAAGGGGATCATGTCGAAGTGAATCCCAACAAGATTGTTGACTGGCTTTACAGCGTCATGGGCGAAGTCTGCGGCGGCTTCACGATCCAAGCGATGCGCAACAAAATGGATAAGCGCGAGCTCAAGCAACATGACAAAGCCTGGGGAATGGACTTCGGCGAGCCTGGTGTGGTGCGACTGGTTCCCGACAGCTATTTGCCGGAAGACATTCAGAAGAAACGGACAAACGTGCCCGATGTGGCAAACATGTTCATCCAGGGCGACTACAAGGTTATCGACAGCTTGGAGCATCCGATGTCGGTCAACACGCGCGAGATGCTGGAGGAATCTCTGGCCGGCGATCCCAGCTTCTTGCAAATGACCGATGAGTCTGGCCTGCCGCTTATCCACACATTGACCATAGCTGGCTCGCTGGACGGCGTTGATGTGTGTCTTAACCACGGCGCCGATCCCAACCAAACGGCCGAAAACGGCATGACGCCCGCCAAATTGGCCAAAGGCCTTGGCTGGAAGAAGGTGCTCGCCCGGCTAGAGCAGGCAGGCGCCACTAGCTCATAGGTTTGCGAACTGCGGACGGTCTTTTTCTTTTTGAGGAAAGACAAACGAGCGATCGGTTGCGCGACGCTCCATGTACGCTACCGCTATTCACCGGTTTCCGTGACGGATGATGCCGCAGTTGATTTGCTTTCGTGAGCGTTCCCTGGCTTCGTCGCATAAACCACATCGTGCCGAGGGCTCCACAGCTTGATTCTCACATCCTGAAAGCCGGCGGATTCCAGCAAAGAACGAAGTCGCCCAGCTGTTTGCTTGCGGGAGAAGTACATCCATGCCAGCCAGCCGCGCGGCTTGGTCATCAGGAACAGGCCGCCAGGCTTCAGCGTCTTGAAGACCTCGGCCATCAATGGCGCCGGCTGCGAGATGAATTCGCTGGCCTCAAGCATGACGACGGCATCAAATGCGTTTTCCTCTTCCGCTTGCCAGGCATTCAAGTTGGCTTCCGCCGTCTCAATGCGGGAGGATTGCTCTTCCGAAAGTTTCTTGAGCGACGCCTGAAACCTGGCCAGCATGCCAGGCGAGATATCGAGCGCCTTGATGCGGCCGGCAAACCATGGCTCGCCTAAGAGAATGAACGAAGTGCGGCCGGTCCCGCACGCCAGGTCCAGAACGCGAACATCTTTGCCGTCGCCCAATGCAGCCTGCAACGGCTCTACAAAGATGCGGTGCGTGAGTTCCTTCGACTGATATTCTTTTCGCTTGAACTTCTTGTTGTAGTTCCGCGACATGCCGTTGTAGACGCGGCGAATGGCCCCAGAGCCGAAGTAGCTGAACTCGGTGAATAACAGCCAAGGAATCACAACCGCCGCAATCCCGGCGATGATCCACGGAGTCCAGTTGACGGCCAATAACATGATGCTTGTGCAATGCGGGGAAACAAAAGTTTCCGTAAGCGTACTTTGCCGCCAGGGCAACGCAACCGGGATAACCGGGGTTTCATGGCTTGTTGCAAGCGAGATTGCGGTGCTACTGGCGAGCTATGCGTCCGGAACCGTCTCCATTCCCGAGACATGCAACTGCCGCCCCGCCCGACGCAGCCGATGCCTTGGGTTGCCACGTTTCTTTCCAATTGCGAAAGAGCGAATGGGCACGGCTCCCCCAACGTCATTCCCGCGAAGGCGGGAGCGCGCTCTGCCACAAAAAGCTGTTCTGGTGGGTGCCGCTGGCAAGCGAAGTCTGCCAGTGCTTCTTGCGTTGAACAACTATCTCAATAGCTCATTCCTCCTGCGTTCGAGCATGAATTCTGGAACTCAATCTCGCTGACGCAGAGCGGCTCGTTCTTCGCCAATTTGAAGTTGAGCAAAACACTGGCAGACTTCGCTCGCCAGCGGCACCCGGCGGGTCATTCCCGTCTTCACGGGAATGACGGAAGGCGCGCTTTGCCAAAAAGCTGTCATTGGCAAAGAGCAATTTCGAGCCTGAAAGGAGAAATGTTTTCGCGCGCCAAATTCCGCGCATACGCGC
>CALJLD010000062.1 GCA_937982665.1 uncultured Planctomycetales bacterium | reverse complement strand
AGCGCGGACCCTCTGCCCGTGATCAACTCGACCGCAGTGCGAGTCGCCCAACTGTACGAACGCCCGTCCGTGGTCTAACCTAGTTCGCGAATCACGCGCGTCCTTCCATCCTCATTTTTGCGCCATGTCTGAACTCGTTGTAACCGATGTCACCAAGGAGTTCCCCACTCGCGGCGAACCGTTGGTTGTGCTGCGAGGTGTTTCGTTGCGTCTGCAGGCTGGCGAGAACATGGCCATTGTCGGCCCCAGCGGCAGCGGCAAGAGCACGCTGTTACACATCATTGGAACGCTGGATGAGCCAACTTCCGGCAGCGTGCGATTGAATGAACAGGACCCATTCGCGCTGTCCGAGCCTGAGCTCGCGAAGTTTCGCAATCAGCAGATTGGCTTCATCTTTCAAGATCACCACTTGCTGCCGCAATGCACGGTTTGGGAAAACGTGCTGATTCCCACAATCCCCACCGGCGGAACCACATCAGCTCATCGCGATCGCGCGAAGGAACTCATCCGTCGCGTTGGCTTGGCAGAGCGCAGCGATCATCGTCCGGCCGAACTTTCCGGCGGCGAACGCCAACGCGCTGCCATCGCACGGGCGTTGATCCTCAGCCCTGCCATGATCCTGGCTGATGAACCCACCGGCAACCTGGACCGCAGCACGGCTAAGTCCATCGCGGAACTTTTGGCCGAGATCCAGCGCGAGGAGCAGACGATGCTGATTGTAGTGACGCACAGCACGGAGTTGGCGGAAAAGATGTCGCAGCAACTTGAGATCGACGACGGGCGGCTGGCCACAGTTGGCTGAGCCCGTTGCGTGCCAATGCGAGATTGGCCACGTTGGCCTACCAGAATTTGCACGCGGAGCATCGGCTGGCCTATCCGATTTCGTGCGAAATGCCTACGTTGTGGGAATGTGGACGAACGCGAAACGCTCAGATTGAACGACGAATGAGCCGTGCTCGTTTGCGGCCACCAAGATTCCGGACGAACACAAAGATTCCAGACGAACACAAAAGCAAGCACCAGACCTAAAGCACCGTGCGACAAACGCTCTATCACATCGACAACGATCTGTTCGGCATTCCGCTTATTGGACCGGAAGGAAGCAATTACGGGTTCGGCTTGCTGCTTGCGCTGGTCGCCGTGTTGGGCGTGGGCTTTCTTCTTTATCGCATTCGCCAAACCGGTTTCGATGCGGAAGCTCGCAACAACCTGATTGTGCTGTTGATTGTCTGCGGCGGGATCGTGTTGGTCGCGCCGCACTTGTTGGCCAAAGCCCCCGATTCCGGCAAGCTGGGATTGCCCATCCGCGGTTACGGCGTGATGCTGCTGCTGGCGGTGGTTTCCGCGGTGCTTGTCGCCATGCGCAGGGCAAAGCAAGTTGGCCTGCATCCGGACGTGATCCTCAGTCTGGCGATGTGGATTTTCGTTTTTGGAATCATCGGCGCAAGGCTGTTGTATATCGTTCGCAACCTGGATGACTTTCAAGGTCGCCCGTTTGGAGAGATTGTCAGCGGCACGCTCAACGTCACCAAAGGCGGACTTGTTGTTTACGGCGGCTTGCTGGGCGGCGCTGTGGGATTCTTAATCTTCTCGTTGAAGAACAAGATCAAGCTGCTGCCATTTGCGGACATCATTGCCGCCAGCCTGGTGCTCGGTCAGGCGATCGGTCGACTCGGCTGCTTGATGAATGGTTGCTGCTATGGCGGCGTTTGTGATTTGCCCGTG
This sequence comes from uncultured Planctomycetales bacterium, assembly GCA_937982665.1. GTDB lineage: Bacteria > Planctomycetota > Planctomycetia > Pirellulales > S012-138 > CALJLD01. Next base: position 2,004 of record CALJLD010000062.1, on the reverse strand, counting down.
ACGGCCGTGACGTTCCCCTGGGAAAGTCCGCCGAATATCCATCAAGTTCACTACCACGAAACCGATTTGTTCGGCATGTGGTTTGAGACAGAATCAGATGGGCAAGGCGTGAAGATTCGCGAGGTCATTCCGGACTCGGCTGCAACTGTCGCCGGAATGCAGCCAGGCGAACGCATCTTGGGGATCGACGGCGTCTTGGTGGATCACTACCCGGAACTCGCGCAAATCATGATCGAGGCCGTCGCCGCGAAAGAGAAAGAACTGAGCTTGCTCGTGGCCGGCACATCGGGCGAAACCAGCCCAAGGATCCTGACCATCCCTTCGGAACTTCCGCGCAGTCAGCCGGTTTACCCCACCCAGATCTACGGCTTCATCAACGGGACGTTGTTCTTTTTCTTTGCCTGGGTGCTGTTTCCGTTCCGGCGGCGGGATGGAGAAGTCTTCGCCACGCTCTTGCTCTTATTCCCCATCACGCGCTTCCTGATGGAAGTGATCCGTACGGATGAGCCGCAATCGTTCTTTCTTGGCATGACCATTTCCCAGACAATCAGCGTGTTGCTTTCGCTCTCGGGCGTCGCGTTATGGGTTTATCTTTCGCGCCAGCCCAAAGGCAATCTGGCCGGACCGGAAACCTGGCAGCCCATCAACGCACGGTTTGTCAGCGAGTGAGTATTGCGATGGTCTTCGCTCATGATTTCTCGTGCACAACGCCCATTGCCGAAGCCCCGTTCGTCCGCGCGATGGGCTGGCTGGACGCCGCGCACAGTTTCCGCGAAGGCATCCCCAACCAGGACTTCGTCGATAAACTTCACATGCTGATCCTGCATTGTGACGAGTCCGCGCTGGCCCTCTGTTGGCCGCAGTCCACGCCGGCCCAAATGTGTGAACTGTGCGAAGACTTTGAAACCGATGGCAACCTGGGCGTGCCCGGAGCCGGCGTGTTGTATGTCGCCCCCAAGCTGATCCTGCATTTTGTCACGGATCATCGCTATCTACCGGCGGACGAGTTTGTCGAGGCCGTGATCAAATGCCCGCTCCCCGGCACACGAGCCTACGCCGCGGCGGTTGCGGATTTCCCCAACAGCCACCCGCTGCAGTGGGATACGCCATAGCAATGTGAAGTTGCATGCGCGCACTGCATTCGCACAGGCGGCCAATCAAGATTGTCAGTCTTTGGCGAATGCATTCTAATCTTCGCCGTCCATTTGCTGCGGTTCTCGTCTGCCGACGTTCTCGTCTCGGCCAGAGCCGCGCGGACCACGCACCCCCATATACCATGTTTTGATCTGGAGCAATTTGCTGATGAAGGGTTTTCTGTTTTGCCTGGTGTTGTTAGGCGGTGTTGGGTTCGCCGCGTATTACTTCGAATGGGTCTCGTTCGAGAAAACAGAAGACGGCAACACCCAGATCTCCATCGACAACAATAAGTTCCGCGAAGACGCTAACAAGGCGCTCGACAAAGGTCGCGACGTCATCGACAACGCCGCCGACCGCTTGAACCAAGATGGTGACTCCCAAGGCGATCAATCGTCCAACTCAAGCAATGACGGCTCAGGCGAAACATCCGGCGGGAATTGATTGGCGTTCACAACGAATCCGCGACTCAATCAGCGGGTAGCCAAGTTTGCTCGCAAACTAGGCGCAGCAAGAGGCGCGGCGTCGAACCGCATCGGCCAACTCAAACCGCGGGTAGCCAAGTTTGCTTGCAAACTGGGCGCAGCAAGAGGCGCGGCGTCGAACCGCATCCGCCAACTCAAAGCCGGTAGCCAAGTTTGCTTGCAAACTAGGCGCAGCAAGAGGCACAGCGTCGAATCGTATCCGCCAACTAAAACCGCCTTCTCCACCAGCACTCTTCTTCCCCTCTCGTCGACTCACGCCCGTTGCCAACAGCCCTATTGGTTTGCGATCCCAACTATCGACCGCGTACAATGGCCAAGGCATTCGCAGTCCATCTTGCCGAACAATACCGTCAAACGGCGTGAGGTCGATCATGAAAAGCGCACA
>CALJLD010000061.1 GCA_937982665.1 uncultured Planctomycetales bacterium | reverse complement strand
CATCTCAGCCCCAATTTGGCTCCCGTTTCTCACGGAACGCCGCAAGTCCCTCAGCGGCCGCTTCCGTAGTGCGGGCCGAGGCACTGACCGCAGCCGCAGCGGAGAGCTGCGTGGTCAAGTATTCGCCCACGGTTTCATTGAGCATTTTCTTCGTCAGCATCAAGGCTTCCGGCGCACACTTCGCACATGCGGCAGCCAACGCCTGAGCGCGCGCGAACATCTGATCCGGCGGCAACACTTCGTGGAACAAGCCAATCCGATGAGCTTCCATCGCGTCGATCCGTTCCGCAGTCAACAGCAACCGTGCGGATTGTCCCGCTCCAATGCGAAACGTCAAAAGCGGAGTCACCATCGCGGCGACAATTCCTCGCAGCGGCTCCGGCAGGCTGACAAATGCCTTATCGGAAGCAATCACCAGATCACAACCCAGGACCAGGCCAGTCCCGCCTGCCAGTGCCGGCCCATTGACCGCGGCAATTAGCGGTTTGGGGAATTGCAACATCTGCAGGAGCAGATCATGGAAGATCACGGAGTCTTCTTGCCACAACTCTTTGGCGTTGTCGGCCTCGGCCGCGGCTTCCATCTCTTTGAGATCCATCCCGGCACAAAACACGCTGCCTTCGCCGGTGAGGATCACCGCGCGCACGCTCTTATCCAACCGGATGTTCTCCAGCACTTGCGAAAGCTGCGAGATTGTCTTGCGGCGGAGCGCGTTTCGCTGATCCGCGCGATTGAGCGTGACAATCGCGGCGTGGTTGGCAACTTCAAGTTTGAGATCTTCCGCGCCGGTCCCGTTCGAGTTTTCGGCAGTCATAAGTCGCGTTCTCGTCGGCAAGTGGGCAAGGGTCGCACGTTCTTTCGATTATGCGGAACCTTGCCGCCGACTCAAGCTGCCAAAAACTTGCGGGGTCATACCGCGGCCGCTAATGCCGCCCTCGCATTCTTGACCTCGGCAGAATCGGGCGTGGAATCGCCCGGCAAGTAATACGTCATTGCTGCCAGAAAGTGCGCTCGCCAGCGGGGCGAAATCAGATTCAAGTCCTCCATTGCCGCGGCCGGAAACTTGTACCGATGCGACTCCTCGGCCTTGGCCACAATCAGCCGTCGCGCGGCTGTGAACAACGCTGACGTTGGGTACTGCCCTTGCGCATACGCAAATGCCTGACGTGCTGCCAGGTCCGGCTTGCTCTGCAGATTCTCGGCAATCTCGCCAATCGCCGCGGCCGAGTCTGCTGGCAACTCCGCCGGCGTCATTCGTTCCAACCGCCGGTCCGGGAAGGGACGGCGATTATCGCCAGAGATGAAAGTCACAAACTGCGCCATCCAACCAACGGCCTGAAGCAAGATCAGCAAACGAGTTCTGTCAGCGGTTGCCGCGTTGAACGCGTAGTGCAGGCCGTTCGCGGAGGTCACAGCGTGGATTGGCCGAATACTTGTCTGGCGATAGACGATTTCGCCCGCCGCGAGATGAACGGCATCCCAAATGCCTTGCGATTGTTGTTCCGACTTCATGATTTGGTTCAACGCCAACTGGCAAGCTTGTGCGGAATCGCCGCTACGGATTGCGGCCATCAATTCAGTCACCGCCGCGTCAGCGCTTTTGTCGAGGCTCCAATCGGCAGGCAACCTGGCAACATTGGCTTCCACCCTTTGCAAATTGGCCGCATAGCATTGTTCATCCATGGTGAATCCGCTTGTCCGATTATTGGCGCCGTGCCCAACCAAAGATCGAGCCAAGGCTCTCAAAGTCGGTTCGGCATGTTGACGACCAATGGTCTCCAGCGTCCGCCAGGCGTTGGCGGAATAGACCGCCTTGTGCCCAATTGGGCGATAGTCCCGCGCGCCGTAGTGCCAAAGTTCCTCGGCAATCTGACCGCCGCCACAAGTGCGGGCCATCCCGGTGATGCCGCGGTCAGCCAGTTCCGGATCAAACCTCTCCATACCAAGTCGGAATTCCGCGATGGCCTTCTCGCCTGCGGAAGCTTGCTTGATTGGCGGTCCCTGCTTCCACGGCACGCGATCCTGATTTTGTTTGAAGTAATCAACGGCCCAAAACAAAGGAATCATCCGATCGTCCGGCTCAGCATCCAAGCTGATGTGATTGCACGAATGGACAACCAACACGGAATGCAACGCTCCGCCGACAGGGTCCGGCGAGATGTTGCGGATCGCAGCCAGGTAGACGGCAGCCATGATTTGTCGATAAGAGACGCCTTGGGCAAACTTCGCCGCAACCTTTTCAAAACAGGCCGAGCGCGGCGAGTCTTCAATCATCCGCACCAGCGGTTCAATCTCATCGTTAAATGTCACCATCCGGGCGGGCACGCGCATCTCGGCTTGTGACTTCGGCGTCAAACTCGCCCAGGCAGACAAACCCAACCCCGCGCCCAACGTTGCGGTCTGTGCGGTCGTTGATAGAAACTGTCGTCGAGTTTGTCCGGAACGGTCGTCATTCTTGTGCATCATTGTTCTCCCACATACACAAATTGCGTCAGCGAATGCAAAGCCTGCGCGGGATGTCCCTTCGGTCAGCGATCGGTTCAGAAATAGATACCAACCGGCTCGCGCCGGGCCAGATCGCAAGCCTCGGGTTGCCTGGAAAAGAGGCTCACTTAATGCTTAACGCCATAGCGCTACGCGGCGGCGTTCGACGTCTTTGGCAGCTAAACACCCCCGCCAAAGCCTTGCCAAACAAGGACGGCGGCGAATGCTACGAGCATGAACACCTCGGTGGCAATCAGTCCGTTGAGCGTGCGGTGATCTTCCGGTTGACTCACAAAATGCGAACGGAAGATCGTGTAGGGAATGATCTGCAAGCAGACAATGCCAGCGAATAGCAGAAACACGGCCCAAGGCTTCAGCAGGGCGAGTCCAATCATCACGGCGAGATTGAACGCAAGCAGCACGACGTCCATGACTCGCATCAGAAGCGAAAACTCGCTCCAAGGCTTGCCGCCCTTGCCCAAAATATTGAATACATGAACCAACGCGCCGCTGCCAAGCATCAATGCAATCAACCAGGCGAAGATTGCGGTCACCCACTTCGTCAGGGCCGCGGCGACGAGGTCATAGACAAAGTCCAAAAGTCCAGTCTCCGGCTCACACCGTCGGCGTTTGTTTTGAACGGTTGAACGAAGTCACAAAGCCAGACACCACGTCGTGGGAATCGCTGCAGTCAATCTGTTGTTTTTCCGTGCCGATGTGCATTGTCAAAATGGTCTCCCGCGCGGCCAGGATTCCGAATGCCAGGACGATGATCGCAAGCAAGCACAAACAGACTCGCAGCGCGTTGGATTCGGCAATCTCGAACGCGAGATAGCCCACGGCAAGTGCGCTGGCGAAGAGGATCAAACCAAACAGTGACGGCCGACGCGAGACGGAAAGCCGATGCACCGAATCCAGCGGCAACCGCATGACGACCTCTCCTTCACTCGATTTGCGGATCAACTCCCCGCCATCCACAATCAGCCCTGTATCTGGCAGGCTCAGTTCCGGCGACATGCTCTCTCCGAATACGAGTGACAATCAGGACTAGCTCGTCTGACAATGATGCAAAGACGGCAATCATAATGCAACGAGAGAGAGCCTCGTGCAACTCCCGGCGGTGATGATCGTCCGCGAAAGACAGGCTGGCTCACGCCTGGAACTATCGAAGATTTGCTGAGCGCGGAGTCACAGCCATCTGCTGGGTTCAAAACTCGACGACCGCTTCGTCTTCAGCAATTTCCGTCGCAGGGAAGATGGCGCGAGCTGTATCCAGCCCAACGGGGTCCACTTCCGGACTGGATGGCATCAAGTGAGTGAGCAACAGTTTCTTGACGCGAGCAGTTTGGGCGAGCTTCGCGACGGCTGACGTAAAGCTATGCCCTGTCGGCTTTGCAAAATCCGCGAGCGAGTCCGGGAAGTTGCACTCGTGCAGCAACAGATCGACATCGGAAACAGCTTCAATGTATGGCGAGTCCGTTTTCGCCGTGGTGTCTGTCACATACGCCAGCGATCGATCAGGCCAATCCAGACGAAAGCCGACGCTGCCTCCAGGGTGCTGCAGAGGAAACCAACTCACTTGGGCATCGCCACAAGCAAAAGGGCTGGCCGCCAATGGACGAAACTCCCAATCCGGCGCGACTGGGAAGATCAACGGTGCGTAGATGTGATCCTTGACGGCCTGGAGTTTTTCGGCCTCGCCGTGAATGGTGACGCGGCGCATCTCACGACCGTAAAGCAGCCCCAGCAGGTAGCTAAGCCCGACAACGTGATCCAAATGTGAGTGGCTGAGGAAGATATCCAGCGTGTCTGTCTGCAGGAATTGCGGCAGCCGAAACATGCCTGTTCCCGCATCAAACACAATCCCCTGCTCCGGCAACATGTAACAAGAGGTATGCCGGATGGCATTGGGGTGATAGCCAGTCGTCCCCAGCAATGCGAGTTTCATTGGGACAAACACTCAAAAGGCGTTAGATCGATAGACCGCGAGCGCGGTTCCGTACTGCAAAAGTGCTAGCAGCAGTCCGCGTGCCATCTATGTCTTTGATTATCGAGTTTCGTCGTAAATCGTGCCACCGCAATCTTTATCGACAAAGCAAAACATGCCAATCGTTGGCGATTGCCGCGACTTGGCTATCACTCTGATGTCAAACCTGTCGTCCAATTGAGTTTCCGAGCGGCCGCTATGTTGAGTCGAACAACGAAGCCAAACCTCCAGCGATACGTGAATGCAAACGCCTCAGTGCTAGTGTGTGAAATCCCAGATTGCCTGCACAAGCTTTGACGATTGCGCCGATCTTGTGGGCAAGCGGAGCCTTGGCCGTTCCGCGCGCACATGCGCATTGCGAAGAGCAGATTCCTCCCCTGGACTCATGCCATGACCGAAGCGGACAAAGTTGAAGCGGATTTGCAGATCCTTCCCACCTGGCTATTGCGCTCGCCGTTGCTGTGGGGCGGTGCGTTGGCAACAGGGTTTTACGCCGTGTTGTTCGGCGGATTCTTGAAGCCATTGATTGGCGCCAGCGCTTATGATTTCATCCTGCGTTACTGCGCCGGACACCCGGTGGTCTATGCGGAGATTGCGCTATTCTTTGTCGGGATTGCCGCGCTTGTGATTCGCCGCTTGGACCTGGCGGAACAATCAGGGCAACTCAAAGAAGACGTGCTGCCAGCCCGCACCGAGGAAGGCAATACGCTTGAAGACTGCCCGGAATTGCTCGAGGCAATTGCAAATCACCCAGCTAAGAAGCGTGATAGCTATCGCCATCAGCGAATTGAGCGTGCTGTCCGACACCTATGGCTGAAGCAATCGACCGCTCCACTGGATGAGGAACTCAAAGCCTTGTCCGAAATGGACGAGGCCCGAGCGCATCAGGCGCTGGCTTTGCCGCGATTTGTCACTTGGGCGATTCCGATTCTGGGGTTCCTGGGGACCGTGATCGGCATCACCATGGCCGTCGCCAGCATCGACCCCACCGCCATGGCAGCCAGCGATCCTCGCGCCATTGACGGCGTCACGCGGGCGCTTTCAGTCGCGTTCGATACGACAGCGCTGGCACTGTCGCTCTCGCTGGTGCTGATGTTCATGCAGTACCGCACGCAATCCGCTGAATTCAAACTGCTGTCCAGAGTCGATGACGCAGTCGCCGCGGAATTGACTGGCCGTTTCGCCGAACTCGGCACAGGCAACGATCCGCAAGTCGCCGCCGTACGTCGCATGACTGAGCAAGTTGTTCAAGCCACGCAGCGTGTTGTGGAAACTCAGGCCGAATTGTGGCGGTCCACAGTCGATGCGGCACACGACCGCTGGGAAACTTCGGTCGCTGACTCTCAAGAGCAAGTTCAAGCTGCGTTAGGGCATGCCATCGGTGAAAGCCTGGCTCTGCATCGCCAATCCGTAGAAGCTGTGGGAATGGAGATTGCGCAGAAGTTCGCCGAACAGGCAGATCGTTTGGGTGACGTCTTCGACACGGCTGCCAATCAATTGTCCGTCCAACAAGCGGCTTTGCGTGATCACGCCGAGTCCATGTTGCGATTGGCCGAAGGCACGGATCAAGTGGCGCAACTGCAAACCGCGCTCAACAACAACCTGGATGCCTTGGCTGGTTCGCACAACTTTGAGGGCACAGTTGAGAGCCTAGCCGCGGTGATTCACCTGCTCAACGCCAGGCTCGCCCAAACCAGCGTCTCTCGTGATTCCAACTCTCCGGGAAGGGCTGCATGACAAGACGCCGGCCGAAAACTGACGCGGCCGCGGTCTCCTTGTTTCCCTTCCTGGCCGTGCTGCTTTGCACCATGGGCGCGCTGATCGTGCTCTTGGTTATGCTCTCGTTGCAGGCCAAGGATAAGGCTCAAGTGGTGGAAGTTCCGCCGCCACCGGAAATCGACGCAGACGAAATCGCTCGCTACGAAGCACTGTTGGCCGATGCGGATCAATTGGAACGGGAGCGGGATGCGCTCATCGCTCAATTGGAAGCGCGCGCGAAAGTCCTGCAAGATCTGGCCATTGAGGGCACCAAGCTCGAAGAAGAATTGGAATCGCTCGAAGCACTCCGCGGACAAATCCGCAACAGCACAGACAGCGATGTCACGGAAGAGCAGCTCAAAGCCAACCTCACCTGGTACGAGAACAAGCTCTTCGAAAAAGAAACAGAGCTGCGCAAAATAAAGCAGCGGATTGCCGAGAATCCCGTCTCGTACGCGATTGTGCCGTACCTGGGCGATAGCGGAACCTATCGCCGACCGCTGTATATCGAATGCTCCGAAGAAGGCGTCATCCTGCAGCCGGAAGGTGTGGTCTTGCGGGCAGATGACTTTGCGATCTTGGCGGCCAACAATCCGCTTGTCTCAGCGATCCGCGAAACGAGCGATTACTGGCGAACAATGGGGCGCTCCGCTCGTGGCGAGTCATATCCGCTTCTGCTGGTTCGCCCAAATGGGGCGTTGGCGTTTCACGCGGCTAAGACTGCGCTGGAGTTCTGGAGTGGCGACTTTGGCTATGAATTTGTCGATGCGGATTGGAACTTGGAGTTTTCCGAACCCGATCCGGAGCTGGCACGGCGTCAAGCCAGGGCGATCGACAATGCGCGAAATGTGCTGGTCAATCTCCGCCGCGGAGGCTCGGGTTTGCTGGCTCAAACAACGCGGCCAAGTTTCCGTGTGGCCACGCAAGGCTCTCTCGAACAGATCTCGCCAGGCCGAGGAAACGAAGGCAATTCCGGTGGAGGATTTGGCGGAGATTCTTCCGCAACGAATAATGGCGGTTCGTTCCCGGGCGCGACACCCTATGATGCCGGCAGCAGTTCGCGGGGAGGCTCAGACACAACAGGCTTGGCCAATGGCGACAGCCGCTATGGAGCCGATCTCATTGGCGCCGCCGGGTCGCAGTCAGGCAATTCCGCATTCGGTAGCGGCACTGGAACCGGCGAACGCGATCCGCTGTCGCCGATGTTCGCCGGTGCGGACAATCAAGGCAGTGGAACAGGACTCGGTGGCAGCGAATCAACAGGTGGACATCAACCCAATCGTGTGACGGGCGGACAAGTCGCCGGTCAAGGCGGTGATGGCCCCACCAATTACGTTGGCATGGCGAACCCGGCCAATGACTCCGCCTGGCGGCAAAACGGCGCGGCCAGCGGCAACGCAATGCAATCCGGTTCCTTGCAAAACTCGGTGTCGTCCGCAGGGACACCGCAAATGCCGGGTGCTTTCGGCCAACCAGGGACTTCATTCTCAGAAAACGGGACCGGCCTGCAATCGGGCTCGGCGGGAGCAAGCGGAGCCAATGCACCCAATGTTCCTAACATTCCCAACGGCAACTTCTCCTTCTCAAACTCCGGCTCGCAAGGAAGTGGCGCTGGCGGAGGAGGAGGCAGTGGCCAACACCGTCAAGACAATTGGGCTTTGCCGAACGTTGGCTTGGGGGATGTGGCCGTTTCGCGAATGATGCGCGTCACGCTCAACGCCAACACCTTGACGATCTATCCGAAGAACGATCAATGGCAACCAGAAGTTGTGCCGTTGCAAACCCGCACGGCTGACTCGCTGGACGACTTCCGCTCCGCGGTCTGGCGGGAGATGGACCGCTGGGGAACGGCCGGCCGTGGCATGTATTGGAAGCCGATTCTCAAGATGGAAGTGACGCCTGATGGCGCGGATCGCTACTTTGAGCTCAAACAGTTGATGGAGAACAGTGGTTTCATCCTGGAATCCAAACGCGTGCTTTCCGCTCAACCCAATGGCGCAATGCAGCCCAATAGCACAATGCAACCCAATAGCGGCGTGCAACCCAACGGTACCCAACCGCAACCGGTGGGACCGAGAATCATTCGACCCGCTGAGAACTTTAACGGCGGCGCACGTCGCTACTAACACGAGTCAGCAAATAACGCACAACTCCGCGTATCAACAACCAACACGCCAGGCATGGCTCGCAAACAACACACTGATCAAACCGATTCTTTTGGGAGCGATTCCTTTCTGGATATCGTTTCCAACATCGTGGGCATTCTGATCATCCTGGTGATGGTTGTTGGAGTTCGCGTGAAGTCCGCCAGCCAACAAGAAGTTGTCGCGGTTGAACCTCCGCCGGTGGCCCCCAAGTTGGACTTTGCGTCGGCCCAAACTGACGTTGCGGATCTGCAGGCAGAGATTCAACAAGTCTCGGCAACACTATCCAATTCCGAGATTGAGGCTAATCAAAAGTCACAACGTTTGAATCTGTTGGCGAATGCCATTGCCGACACAAAGCAAGATGTCGATCGCGAGCGGATGAGTGCCACGGCCCGCGATCGCGAAGCGGCCGAACTTGCGAAAGACCTGGATGACAAACGCCGCCAGTACGAAGCTTTGCTGTTTGAGGTGCAACAACAGGCTGACGTCAAACCCAAGTCCGTCCGCATTGACAGCTTTCAAACGCCCATCAGCCGCTCGGTCACCGGCAAAGAAGTTCATTTCCAGCTCAAAGGCGGCTTAACGGCATATGTTCCCGTCAGTGAACTGCTGGAGAAAGTCAAAGAAGACTTCCAAGGAAAGTTGCAGTTCATGCGATCAACGCCCGAGCTGACCAACGTTGTCGGTCCCATCGAAGGCTTTCGCTGTCAGTACGTTGGCGCGCGAGTCACTTCTGGTTCAACTGCTGATCCGATGTTCGATCAGCTTGTCGCGCAATTGAAAGCGGCCACCTTCATGCCGGAAAGCAGCGCGATGGGAGAGCCGCTTAACGAAGCGCTTTCCGCCAGCTCGCGCTTTCGTTCGATCGTCGGGCGGCTCAATCCCTCCGAGACGGTGATCACGCTTTGGACCTATCCCGACAGCTTCGCCGAGTTTCGCCAACTGCGACGCGAGCTGTATCAACTGGGCTTCTCTGTCGCGGGACGCCCTCTTCCGTTTGAGCATCCGATTGGCGTCTCCAGCGCGGGTAGCCGCAGCCTGGCTCAGTAGCTTGGCAAGCCGATGTGACACTTCGACGCGTTGCCCATGACGTCACGTTCCGTCATTCCCGCGCAGGCGGGAATCCAGAGTCTCACGCTGTGTGCGGGATTCACATTTGCGAGCGAACTACGGGCAAAGCAAGCGCCAGCTCTGGCTTACGCCGCGCGATGCAACTTAATAGCTGGCTCCGTGACTTCCGCCGTCTTGTCGCGCTGGTCTTTTGCCAGCAGGAGTTTTGCCATCGCCAATTCGCGCCGCATCTCCTCGACAAGCTTTTCGCTCTGCAGCAGCTCATTCACATAGTCTTCAGGCAGCTCCAGACTTGTCCAGATATGACTGCACTCCAGACAGTAGAGCCTTCGTCCAAACGCGTGCGGAGAGCCGCGACGTAAACAGCGCAAGCGGTGGCCATCGCTTCCCATTTGAGGCAAAGGAGCGTTGTCCGTCGCACGCTGGCACTGAGGGCACCAGCGCAGGAAGGCGGGAGTCTTCATAGTTCGCGGGTCCGAGATGCTTGTATGCGGGAGGACGACGATCAGATGTCGTCCTCAAAGCATGATCGGAGCCTGTGCCCCCAGAACTTCACTCTGAAGCATCCACCGGCTAGCAGTGATGTCACGCTGTGGCGGCGCTTGATTACAAAGGCCGCAGTTGCACGCCTTTGACTTCGGCCACGCGAACCATCAACAACGTCCGGCGGGTGCCACTGGTAACTTGTTACCAGTGCGGATGAAGCACATCAAAGGTGACCGACAGGCTCTGCCAATCACACTTAAGCTATCCGTGCTCGGATCGACATCTTCAAGCGGGTTGCCGAATTCACTCGTAGCGAGCTACCAGTGCCACCCGACTGCCGATGATGTCACGGTACGCCGGTTGGTTTACAATGGCCGCAGTTGCACGCCTTTGACTTCGGCAACACGAACCATCATTGCTTGGAAGTAAGGGAACGGATAGATGATGTTCCGCATCTGGGCGTTGCGAACAATCGCCAGGATGAACGGTTGCGAGAACGAGCCGTCGCGCTCAGTCGCACGGACCACACGGTCCACAAAGATCTCTTCCTTAGCGAAGCGAACACGAAGTTCGCGGACGAGAATGTCCTTAAACGTAATCTGCCGCGGGCCGTTTTGCGGTGGACCTTGACGCCGTTGCGGTTGCTGAGCCCAGCCAGGCGAGGACGCGACAAAACTGACCAACAGTGCAAACGCAAGCAGACGACGGGCCATGGCGGCCTCCTCAATCCGAAGAATGGCAGCAGTGCTATCGCCCCGGCGTAGGGCGAACAAAGCGCAATCAAACGTGGGGCGGTGAATACGGTATCAACAATCCCAACGCAAGACGGATTTTCATGTCATTGCTGTCGTGGAACTTCGCCGCAAATCGCCATTGCGAGAAAAACAGGCTGCGTTAATGATACGCCGCGCGACATACAAAGCGGACCGATCTCGCTGCGTAAACGCACGCGCAACCGCACTCACTTGAGAAAATCACCAGTCCGGCGACTGGAAGCATTGGATGGAGGCGATGGCCGATGAAGATGACTTTGCGAACACTGACCATGGTCTTGGTTCTTTGCCTTCTTGGGTTCAGCGGCTGTGGCGGCAGTGAAGAAGCCGAGCCACAGGCGGCAGGCGACAGTTCCACGGAGAACAGCTCGGCCGCGGCAAGCGAACCGGAACGCCCCAGCCATTTGTACCCTCGCGTGGTTGTCGCCACGAATGTCGGCGAGATTGTGCTGGAACTCGACGCGGAGAAAGCGCCGATCACAGTCCAGAACTTCTTGGACTACGTTGACTCCGGACACTACGACGACACGATCTTTCATCAGGTGATCAGTGATGCCATCGTCCTGGGTGGCGGTTACACGCCTGGCTTCGAACGCAAGTCAGAGCGCACGCCCATCTATAACGAAGCTGACAATGGGCTGAAGAATCTGCGCGGCACGGTCGCCATGGCGCGGCTGCCTGACGCGATTGACAGTGCTACATGTCAGTTCTTTATCAACCTGGTGGACAACCCCAGCTTTGATCATCAAAGCCGCGACGGCGAAGCCGAAGAATACGGCTATTGCGTCTTCGGCCGCGTCATCAGAGGTATGGGTGTCGTCGATAATCTCGCCCAACGGGAAGTGAAAGACCGCGACGAGAGCGGAACGACTTTCCCCTCCGCACCTGTGAAGACCGTGCGCATTGACAGCGTCCGCCGGTATTAGATTCCGGCGAGAATCCGCGCACAAAGCCTTGTTGCTTGAAAAAGCAAAAAGGCGTCGCCTGTGCAAACATGACAGGCGACGCCAGGGCGACACAACACATTTCGTTGTTCGCTGCGACGCGGACCAGAGTAGACAAGGTTCTGTGCAGCAGGGTTATGATCTCTTATTGCCCTGTGTTTGTGGGGGCTG
>CALJLD010000060.1 GCA_937982665.1 uncultured Planctomycetales bacterium | reverse complement strand
CGGCGCCTACCAACTGTTCCAGCAGCAGGTCGTCATAGGCAATCTCGCCAACAACCTGCTGCAGATCTTTAATACGTTGTTGTACGCCATCGTCTGTCAGCGCGGCCATCGCGCGATTGTCGTTGGGCGCGCCGTCCTGATCGGGCGCATTCGCCGTCTGCGATTGCAACAGCAAGCGTTGCAACTTCTCTTCGAGCTGTGCCAGCTTGCGCCGTGCGGACCGCTCGGAAAGCTGCAGCAGCTGAGCGATGACTGGCGTGGTCTCGCCGTTGAGCTTGAACTGCAACAATCGGTGTTCTTCCTCTTGCAGCGAAGCGATGACCACGCTGGCCGCTTCCCACAGACGAACTTGCGCACTGGGAGCATCGGCATTCTCCGCCGCTTGTGCATTTGCCCCGTCGTCAATTGGCGTTGCTTGCTCGCGGCGGACATCGCGTCTCGCGGTGAGGTTCCTCCGGATATGTGCACGGCACTTGTTCACAACAATCCCGGCCAGCAGCCGCCACAGATCGCCCGGGACTTCATAGCGCCATCGGTCCTCTCGCGCTCCGGCAAAGAAGCAGCAAAGCGCGGACTGCGTCACATCTTCGGCATCTGCCCGCGCGGAAGCTCGCCCGGAGAGTTTCTTCGCCGCCAACGCCTGCATCCGTCGAGCGTATCGCGCGAACAACTCTCGCTCGGCCTGAGCGTCCCCGGCAGCCACATCCCGCAACAGGAATTGAGATTCCGCGTCCGACATCGGCACTTGCTCTTTGAATTCTTGCTCTTGAGTTTCTTGTTGCTTGCCGGCTATTCCCATTGTTCGCGAATGCATTCACAGGACAACTTGGAAAACTCTTCGGTTTTCCTGGCCGCATACAGCAAGAAACGACATCTCCCTTTGCAGGCGAAGTTATTCATGCGAGAAAGGAGGTCAGGAAGATGGCTTACGTGGTGACGGCACCGTGTTTTGGCTGCAAGCACACGGATTGCGTGGTTGTTTGCCCTTGCGATTGTTTCCGCGAAGGCGAGCAGATGCTGTATATCGATCCGGATTCTTGCACGGACTGCGGAGCTTGCCTGCCGGAATGCCCGGTCGAGGCGATCTTTCCCGACGAGGAAGTGCCGGAGGAATGGCGAGAGTTCATTGACCTCAACGCCGAGATGTCCGCGGTCACGCCGGAGATTACGGAGAAGCAAACGCCGCTGTGTTAAGGGAGAAGATGTGCTACCAGCGATGCCGGATTCCTTTTGGCGGCCGCGATTGCTGGAACAAAGGTCCCCTCGCCAGCGTCAAAAGTGTTGGGCGATTCAAAAAGAGTTCATTCGATGCATATTCTCACTGCATGTTTTGCGATCGTGCTTTCGCTGAGTTCAACCGTGGCCGCTGGGTCAAAGGGCGGTCAGGAGACTGCGTGGATCGATCCGATTATCGAGATCACAATCGACACGACCGCAACGAAAGAAGCCCTGTTCGAAAAGTCGAGTCACGACAAGCCGCTCGCGCTGCATTCCGCTCAGGAAGCCGGCGAGTACTTTAGCGCAGACGACCTGGCCAAGCTGGACATGGACGTTGATTTCTCTCAGCAGTGCCTGTTGGTCTTTGCCTGGCGCGGCAGCGGGCAAGACAAGCTGGACTATTCCGTGGCGGAGTCATTCCCGGAACAGGTTGCTTTCGCCTACCAGCCCGGCCGCACGCGCGACCTTCGCCCTCACGTCAAAGTCTTTGCGGTTCGCGCTAATGTGAATTGGTCCGTCCGCGGCGGAGCAGCGAGCGATGACGAAACACGGCTGGCTCACTACCTGAACGCAGACGGCGAGCTGCGTTTTCCGGTCACTTTGCGCGATTCGCAATCGGGTTTCGCAGGCGAGACCGGATTTCTGTGGACGATTGATTGCGATGGCGCGTGGCAGCGGCAGTCATTCATCAACGAGACCGTTCGCGATGCGGATCAAGAAGGCCAGCTGACCAAAGAGCAATTGCAGACATTGGGAGAAGCACTGGCCAAGGCGGACATGGTTGGCCTGACGCCATCCACAGGCCAGACCGGCGTCAACCCGCACATTGTGACCGTGACATACGGAAAGAAGCAGGCGACCGTGATCTTGCACCCAGGCCAGCCACTGCCAGAGAGTGACGAAACCAAACTGAGAGACCCGGTGCAACGAATCAGCTATCTCACGAAAGTGATGCAAACGCTGATGCAGCCGGAATAGAAGTTTGCAATGCGCACGAAGGGCAAAGCCGGGCGCATCACTGCGCTCTGTTGGGCCGCAAAAAGTTGATTTGAATGTGGTGTTGCCCTTCCTCCATCCGAATAGCCTGAACGATGCCGAATTGGATGCTCAATTCGTAGGGCAACTCTTGAAATATGAGAGGGCGTTTGGGGTGGTAACCGCACTCGTGCTTTTCTTCAGGCAGGCCATCCAGGTTTGAATACCGTTCGTTCTGCAGAAACGGAACAAAAAAGGCGATGCGGATTTTGTCGTTGTATTGTCCCCAACCTCCACCAACGGTCCGGTCTTTTTCAGTGAGCTCTCCGTGCGCAATCATTTTCTTGGCGAGTTCGTCGCAATCGATCTCAAATTCAAAATCGTATCTCTGATCTTCCTCACTCCGTTGGATTAGCGCCGTCTTCAGAATCACGACATATTCCTCTCCAAGCATGTCTCCTTCATCGGTCGATTCGCCAGTGATCATGGCCGGCACCTTGCCCGCATCTCGATCTAAGTAGGCGAGCAAGTACCCTTGATAGGCTGCCTTGGGTTGTCCGCCGTGCTTGGCGTACTCGATCTGAAAGCGGAGTGATCCACCTTGCAGATGTTTCAACGAGACCTCGCTCAGATACGTTTCATAAATCGGCGGGCAATGTTGCGCTGCAGCCGCACTTGCGAAGACCACACAGACCAACAAGCCATAGAAAGCGTGTCGCGTCTTTATGCCAACTCCTTTGATTGGATGGATCGATTCGCGTGGCTGCCGATTTTGAATCCGGTCGCAAGGCATTTGTTTGAGTTAATGCTATCAATGGCGTGCGGCAAATATCAAGAAGAATGACTCCGACGCAAATCAACGCAGGGGATGAATTTCCGCTAGGGCGACTTCTTGTAAAAAGGCTCTGTTTCTTGCAGCAGGTATTGAGAAACTCCATCTTCATTCGGTGAGACCTTGACGAAATCCACAATCTCATCCTGCGGCATGACTTCTTGCGCGACCATGCCGGCTGCGCCTACGAAAATGATTCCCGCTGTAACGGTTGAACTCACCAACGGCAGGAGTGACAACTTCGTTTGCCTCTTACAAGCGTTGTTATGCAAAGCGCTGTGTGATTTTTGTCGAGCTGCGGATTAGCTTGAGAATTTCCGCCGCCCGGTCCCATTGCAAGTCTCGCAAATCGTGCCGTCGCGCGACTTGCCTTTACCCTTGCATTTGGGGCATCGTGAGTGCCTTTCAACCCAGGCTTTGTACAAGAGACTGTCCTCAAACCTGCTCAATTTCATCAACAGCGGTCCGAGCAGCCACATGACGACGCCAAACAGGACGGCGCCAACTATGATTCCCAACGATGTTAGTAATCCATCGTCCACTCTACTTCTCCCGTATTGAAGTATCACGAGTTCGGGACTCCGCTTGCGCAATGTGACGCCAACGGGAGTCGGTTTGGGATAATGACCGCCTGCGGGCTAGAATACGACCATGTCGAAATCACGCTATCGATGGTACCAGATTCGGCTGCGGGCAGCCTTGTTTGTGTTTACGCTCACGGCTGTGGCGCTGGGGATTTGGAGCGTCCAAGTCCGGCCTTACTTTGAACAGTTTCAACTCCGCACCCTCATTTCCGAAGAGGGCGGAACCATCGAGACGCGCAGCGGTCCGCCATGGCTGCGTTCCATGCTTGGCGAAGAGTACTGCCAGGACATTGTTTTGCTGAACGTGGCGGCTCTCGATCCCAGCGAGAGCATGCTCAACCAGGTCTCTCGGCTTCGCCACTTGGAGGTTCTGGTGCTTGGCGGTGAGACAATCACCGAGGAGACTCTCCGCTTTGTGCCGAATGCAGAGTCGCTTCAGGCGGTGGTGCTGGATACGACCAATGTTTCTGATGAAGCCATTGCTCGGTTCCGCGCGAACCGGCCAGGCATTTATGTCGCTCGTTGTGACCGACGCGCTATCGCCGAGTTCCAGCGATTTGGTTTTGGAACCTTTGAAGTGGCTCCTTACCATCCGGCACCGCCTCCTGAGGTTGCCAGTCGGCTGGCGCCGGCATGGTTTGAAGAGACGATTGCACTGGATAGCCGCGGCGTGACGTCGAGTTTGCGAATTCGCATTGCGACCGGGCCGCTGGATCCCACAGCGCGAAATCCTATCGCCTTGATTCCGCTCATGCCCCGGCTTGAGTCGCTGGGGCTGACGGGCGTATTTACATCGGATGAGGACATGTTGACGCTGGGCAAGTTCAACAGCTTGCGACGTTTGAAGTTCCACCAAATGAAAGGGCCTTATTCGAACGAATTGTTGGCTTGTATCGCGCAGCATCCGAATCTGCAGGAACTTGCTTTCGACGCAACACCCTTGACCGATGATGATCTTGCGGCGTTGAGTGATCTGACTCAAGTGAAGTCGTTGCATGTTTCGCTGACGAACGTTACCGATCCATCGAAGTGGCCGGACTTTCCGCTCGAGGAACTTCGGCTTGAGAGCACGTTTATTGAGGACGACGACGTTCCGGCGCTTGCGCGCTATTCCAACCTGCGGGACTTGCGAATCTCTCACACCGAAATCACACCGGCAGGCCTGCGCGAACTGACGGGGCTTGCGCAACTCGCTCGCCTGCATTTGCTTGGCACGCTGATTAGTTACGAGACGTACGATGTGCTGTGCGAGTTTCCCAGCTTGAAGAATGTTGTGCTGGGTGTGTTCCGCAATTCTGAAGGGATGATCGTCAATGGTTGGTCCATTCCGAGCGCGGCGCCAGGCGTGAAAATGGCGTGGCCTCCCGGTGGGGAGGATGGCTTGGAATTTGATCCGGCGACAATGGCTCCCGACCCTGAACGGATCGCTGAGGTTCGTGCGAACTTTCAAAAGCGGATTGATCGCGCTGCAAGCGACACCGGATACCTCAGCTTGAACATTGGCGAGTGGTACCACTTGGACCTGCTGGAGAATCAAGCCGGGATCACGCACCTTGCCTTGGATGACAGCCTGGCGACGGACGCAGACATGGCGTACATCGCCACAATGCCGGACTTGTTGCGGTTAAGCCTTTACGATACCTGGGTCAGCGACGAGGGATTGAAATCGCTCATCGCCTGCCCCAAGCTGCGAACGCTGAATCTTGCCGGAACGCGTGTTACCGACGCCGGGATGGAGTCCGTGGCGCAGATGGAAAATCTCGTGAGCCTGACACTGCCGACACAAACCGTGCGGGGGGAAGGCATGCGCTTGCTTCAACAACTTCGACGCTTGAAGTTCATCCACTTTGAGCCCATGCGCGGTTTGGCGATCCCGTTTGCCCGACGGCGGATCGCACCCGCTTGGACAGCGGACGATGTCGCGCATCTTGTGGAGTTGGCTAAACAGTTGCTTCCGCGACTGGATGCCAATGCAGATGGCATTGTGGAGATGAAAGATGTGGAAGCCACGTTCGGGAAAGATTGGCCCAACCGGATTCCCGCGTACGCGGTCTTCGCTATTCAACAAGCAAGAACTCAGGGTGAGTCTGCCGTCTTCTATTTCGTCGACAGTTTGCTTGAAGAGCAAAACGTGGCTCCGGACGCCAAGCGCGACTTTCCCGATTTGCGCACAGGCGAAGCCCTCTTTTACTCGCGCTAACGCAAGTTGAGGAGTCCGCGACTCGCCGTTAATGCACTCGTTGTCCCGGCACCGCTCCGTCATCCGGGCTGAGGACGAAGACTTCCTTGCCGCCGGTTCCCGAGGCGAGAACCATGCCTTCGCTCACGCCAAATCGCATCTTCCGCGGCTCGAGGTTCGCGCAGCAGATCACGAGCCGACCGATGAGTTTCTCAGGATCATAGGCGGCCTTGATTCCGGCGAACACGTTGCGGGTGACATCACCGCCAAGCGAAAGCGTCAGTCGCAGAAGTTTGTCAGCCTCGGGCACGGCTTCCGCCGCGATGACGCGCGCGACGCGCATATCGACTTTGACGAAGTCGTCGATGGTGCATTCTTCGGCCAGGGGTTCTTTCTCCAAGGCTTCCGGACCATCGTTGAATTCGTTGGTGACCGGCTCGCTGGTCTTGCTGTCATCAATCATTGCTTGAACCTGTTTCTCCTCAACGCGTTTCATCATGTGTTGGAACTGGCCAACGCGCACGCCAACCAGCGGGGTTTTAGTTTCGTCCCAATGGGAAATGGGTGTGTTCAACAACTCGCTTGTTTGTTCCGCCAGCTTGGGTAGAACCGGCGCCAGGTATGTGACAATCTGCCGGAACAGGTTGAGCGCAACCGTGCAAATCTCGCGAAGCTCTTCCTTGCGGGCTTCGTCCTTGCGCAGCTTCCACGGCTCGCGGTCTTCCACGTACTTGTTGGCGGCGTCCGCCAGGGCCATGATCTTTCTCATGGCCGCGTTGTAGTCGCAGTTTTCATACGCCGCTGCGATTTCATCACCGGCGGCCGCGGCCGCTTGAAACAGTCCGCCGTCATCCGGGTATTCCGCGCACAGCGTGTCGTCGGACACGAACTTCGCGCTGCGGCTGGCCAGGTTGACCACCTTGCCCACCAGATCCGAGTTGACCTTGGTGGCGAACTCGTTCAGGTTGAGATCAAGATCTTCCAACCGTGGGCCAAGCTTGCTGGCGTAGTAGTACCGCAAATAGGCCGGATCGAGATGGTTGAGATAGGTCTCAGCCATCACGAAGGTGCCCTTGCGTTTGGACATCTTCTCACCGCCCACATTCAGGAAACCGTGAATGTGGACCTTGGTGGGCAAAGTAAAGCCAGCTGTCTTCAACATCGCCGGCCAGAACAGCGTGTGAAAGTACGTGATGTCCTTGCCCAGGAAGTGGTGGATCTCCGTATCGGGACTCTTCCACCAGGTATCGAGGTCTTCGCCATGGCGGTCACACCATTGCCGCGTGCTGGCGATGTAGCCGATGGGCGCGTCAAACCAGACATACCAAAAGTGTTTGTTGTCGCTGCCGGGGATATCGAATCCGAAATACGGCGCGGGTCGACTTACGTCCCAGTCGCGAAGCGGCTCGCCGAGGAAATGCCCTTTGAGGTAATTGGCGACTTCCGTTTGCAAGTGATCGCCGGATTGAGTCCACTCCGAAAGGAACCCATGCAAGCGCTCAATGTTGACAAAGAAGTGGTCGGCCTCGCCACGCTTTGGCGGCTTTCCGCTAATCACGCTGATGGGATCAATCACATCCGTGGAACTGTAAGTCGCTCCGCACTTATCGCAGTTGTCGCCGTACTGGTCTGGTGCATGGCACTTTGGATTTGGACAAGTTCCTTTGATGAACCGATCTGGCAGTGACTCGCCGGTGTCGACATCAAAGAACTGTTCGACTGTGCGTTGGCTGACGAGGTCCGCATCGAGCAGCGCCTGCCAGATCTGCCCACAGTATTCGCGGTTCTCTGGGCTGTTGGTGCTGCCGTAGTTGTCGAACTCAATCTGGAAGCCAGCGAAGTCCCGCTGGTGAGCCTCGCTCATCTCGGCGATGAACTCCTCCTCGGTGCATCCACGCGCCCGGGCGCTTTTGGTAATGGCCGTTCCGTGCGTATCGTCCGCGCACACGAAGATGGCGTTGTGGCCTCGCAGTTTTTGAAAGCGGGCCCAAATGTCCGTCTGGATGTATTCCACCAGATGGCCAATGTGGATTGGCCCGTTGGCATACGGCAAGGCGGCCGTGATTAAGATCCTTCGCTGGGTCATGGAACCGAATGCTGCTGGCAAGATGAGGTAAACACCGCTCGTGGCGGCATTGTATCGAACAGAACGAACGGCGCGGAGTGCGACGGAAACTGTTACACGCCGCTGCGTGCCACGTTACAATCACGCTACATCGACATTCGAGGCAAACCGCCGTTTGTGGCGATCGCCTTGGTTGCCGACATTTCGTTTCGTTCAATTCTCATCGATTGCTCTTCAGCAGCAGCGTTTCTTGGAACAATGTTCCAGGCAGCGCCCATGCAAGCTTGCTTGGGGGCGAGGTTTGAGGCGGGAATTCGCCTGCCCCAACAGACAATCGAAAGCCCTCCAGGTTCGCCGCGGTCAAGTCATTTCTCACCAGCCCTGCATCCTTCCGCGTTTTTTCGTCCTTCCATGACCAGTCTCGGTCCCAATTTGCCGGTCCTTGCAGATCTCGAACAAGCCTCGGTGGAGTTGCAGGCTGCCTTTGAAGGTGGCGACGCCCAGGCGCGGAAACGCGTGGAGGCGATTGTCCCGTGGCTGGCGACCATTCCTCCGAAGCTCTTTACGCTGGACAACGCAAGATTGGCCCTGGCTCGCGAGTATGACTTCGATCATTGGGGGCAGTTGCGGCAATATTCGCAAGAGACAAATGCGCCGCGTTCCCAGCGTGCTTCGCATTTAGTTCGCGCGGCCGTCTCTCAGGAAATTGCGCTCGCGGAACGGTTGCTGCAGACTGATCCAACACTGGCAGAGCACGATATCTACACGGCGGCTGTCAGCGGTCACCTGGAATCGGCTCAGCGTTTGATCGGGGAGAATCCGCTGGCCGCGAAGCTTGCCGGCGGGCCGGGCGATCGTACGCCACTTTCTTATTTGTGCTTCTCCCGATTTCTGGCGCGGGATGGCGAGCAACAGAGAAACATGTTGGAGATTGCGCGGTTGCTGCTGGATGCCGGCGCGGACCCGAATGCCTATTACATGGTCAACGCGGACCCCAACGCCCGGCAGACCTGTTTGTACGGCGCGGCAGGCATCAACAACGTGGCGGAGTTGACTCGCATGTTGCTGGAAGCGGGGGCGGACCCCAACGACGCCGCACCGGGCTTGGGACCGGAATCGCTCTACCACGCCAGCGAGTTCCAGGAACTGGAATGCCTGAGGCTGATCCTCGAAGCGGATCCACACACGGATAAGGTTTCGTATTGCATGGGGCGAATGCTGGACTTTGAGAATCCGCAAGGTGTTCAGCTTTACCTTCAACACGGCGCGGACCCGAACTTCAAGACACCGTGGGGTGAACATCAAACGCGTCTGCACGGAGCGATTGTGCGGCGCAGATCCGCGGACGTAATCCAGATGTTGGTCAACGGTGGCGCAAACCTCAAGATGCGAGTCGAAAGCGGGCGCACGCCGTATGCTTGGGCCGTACGCTGGGGCCATGCCAAAGCGGCCGAGTTGTTGCAACGGCATGGCGCGCACGAGCACGAAGCGTCAGACGTCGACCGATTCTTGTGTGCATGCTTCAACGCGGATGAGCCAAGTGCTCGAGCGCTGCTGATCAAGCATCCTGACATCATCAAAGACCTGACCCCCGCGGAACATGGTTCGCTGCCGCAGGCTGCCTATGAAGGAAATCTGCCGGCCGTGCGGTTGATGGTGGAGTTGGGATTCTCGATCGAGGCCAAAGGCGATTTTGGGACGGCCATTAATCAGGCAGCCTGGCGCGGCAACTTTGAAGTGATCGAATTCTTGATCTCACGCGGCGCCAATCTGGAGACGCTCAACAACTTCCAAGGCACCGCGCTGGATTGCTGTGTCTTTGGCGCGTCCAATTGTGAGGACGACACCGCCGGAAGAGTTCGCGGCATCAGACGCCCCCATGCCGGACAATATGTGAAGAGTGTGGAAGCGTTGATTGCCGCCGGCGCGGACGTGAGGCGCGTCTCGCCATTCCCGTCAGGTCATCGAGAAATCGACGACTTGTTGCGGCGGCATGGTCGAGCTGAAGCTAAATCTGGCTCAGAATAAGTCTGGATGAAACTGTCAGGTTGAGTTCACCGATCGATCAAGCTGAAGCATCGTCAGGCTTGTCGACGCGCCGCAGTGCCTGCCATCGCAAGAAGAGTGCAATCGCCACAATGGCCGCGGCGCTGAGGATGTTGTTCACAATCGGAACGGCGCTGGCCGAAAGCGGCAATGACTCAACAAGCGTCTTGTCCCAAAGCGATCCCCCGAACGACGCCAGGCTGAGCACAACAATTGCGATCAAAACGCCGGTGAGCCCTTCGCCACCGACAAAGCCTGAGCCGGCCAATACGCCCTGCTCGCGGCGACGCTCGCTTTCCGCTTCCGGCTGTTTGTGTGTGATCCACAACCGCACCATGCCGCCGAGAAAAACTGCGGCCATTGTGTAAAGGGGCAGATACACGCCAACGGCGAAAGCAAGCACAGGCAAGCGGAAGATCAGGGCAATCGTCGCGATGATCACGCCGGTGAGAATCAGCATCCAGGGAAGTTGTTGATCCAGCACGCCAGAGATCACGATCTTCATCAGCGTACCTTGCGGTGCGGAGAACTCTTCGCCACCGATGCCACCTTTGGCTGTGCGATCCAAAACCATGAGCACAAGCGCGACAACGCCTGCGGAAGTGAGCACGCCCAGCAACTCGCCAATCTGCTGCCAGCGCGGAGTAGCCCCCAACACATAGCCAGTCTTCAGGTCTTGTGAAGTGTCGCCGGCGATTGACGCCGCGGTGCAGACGACTGTGCCGACCATCAGGGCGGTGACTTTGCCTTCCATCCCGGTCCATCCCAATGCATAGAAGATCAGGCTGGTGCCAATCACGGTGGCGATTGTCATTCCCGATGTGGGATTCGACGTCACGCCAACAAGGCCAACAATTCGTGACGAGACAGTCACAAAAAAGAACGCGAAGATCGCGACAAGCACGGCCGCGCAAGCGCGTTCGGGAATAGTATCAAGTTTGCCGAGAATGCCGGGAACGAAGATTAGAACCAGCAGGATGCCGGTGACAAGAAGCCCGACGACACGAAACGAAAGGTCGCGGTCGAGTCGGGCTTCGCCAGAGTTGGAATCATCGCCTTGCTGTTTGCCCCGCATGTGCGCAAGACCCAAACGGAACGAGGCGAGCATGGTGGGGATTGACTTGATCAGTGTGAATATCCCGCCAGTGGCCACAGCTCCGGCGCCAATGTATCGCACGTAGAGATTCCAAATGTCTTTGGTCTTCATCTCCGAGATGAGTTTTACTTCATCGCCTTGGATCTCCGGTAAGAACGGTGCGTCATTTCCGGCGATAAGGACAATGGACGGGATGATGATGAAGTAGGAGATCGCGCTGCCGGCGACCATGACCGTGGCGATCCTTGGGCCCAGGATGTAACCCACGCCAATCAATGCTGGCGAAACACTGATCGAGAACTCGGACTTGAACGGCAAAGAAACAACAACTTTGTCAGCAACAACTTTGAGTCCGGTCAGCAGTTTCAGAATCAGACCGGCACCAATCCCCCAGAAAACTCCGGCTGCTCTGGCTCCGCCGCGGGTGGCGGCAACCAAGACTTCGGCGCAAGCCATGCCTTCGGGGTAGAGCAGTTTGCCGTGCTCTTGCTTAATCAAGTAGCGGCGCAGTGGGATCATCGCCAAAACGCCCAACAAACCGCCTGCCATACCCAGGAGCGCCATCTGCAACCACGTCGGTGGCCCCAGCGATTCCGGCTCCTTGTTCCACAAGTACAGCGCCGGGATTGTGAACAACAGGCCGGATGCCACGGACGAACTCGCCGAACCAACGGTCTGCGACATGTTCAGTTCAAGGAT
This sequence comes from uncultured Planctomycetales bacterium, assembly GCA_937982665.1. Lineage (GTDB taxonomy): Bacteria > Planctomycetota > Planctomycetia > Pirellulales > S012-138 > CALJLD01. The sequence goes on along the minus strand of CALJLD010000060.1, from coordinate 73,563 downwards.
TGAACCGCCTTTGCCGGCGCTGGCGAGCGCGCGAAACAAGATCACCGTGAGGACGGCAATTGGAATTGACGTTGAGATGGTCAATCCCGCCTTCAATCCCAAGTATGTGTTGGCCGCGCCAAACAGCATGCCCAGCACAGCGCCTGAGAGTATGGACTTGAAAGTGAATTCCGTCAGCGTTTGACCGTAAGTCAACGGAACAAACTTCTCGCCTTCTTTCAGACCATATGCCGTGCGCGGAAGTCTTTGCTGTTCTGACATGCTGCCGATGCGCCGGAGTGAGAATGCTGGACGGAAGAACCAAAGGGAATGAGCCTTGGTTTTATCTCGCATCTCTGTTGACGCAAGCGAATCCGCGCACGAGGGCAATGTCCACGGCAAACTTTCATGCCCAAGAACCGCCGGCGACACCAAACCAACACGGTCTGCCAGATGTCGTGCAGCCGCAATGTGCGTTAGCAGGCGTGCATTGGAACGAGCGAATGCGCGAGCAGGGAACGCCGAGATTCACTTCTGCAGAATGAGCTTTCCGTTCCGCGTCTTGCGCAGGCGGTACACCTTGTCCAAATGGAGAATCTGCACTTCGTCTTCGCCTTGGAGGATGTCTTCGGACTCGATAGTTCGTGGCGAATGGGGAATCAGACGAGGTTGCGAATCGCTCGCATTCGTTGGCTGCTGCGAAGGGAATTGAGATTCGGCAGACATCAGGCGTTTCACTATCATCTGGCAAGAACGGCACTTAGAACTCACCTGGCCCACTACGCGAGATCTTATTGAAATTGAGACTTGATATCAATAAGGCATTTGATAGATTTCTTTCTCACACGGATCGTTCGTCCGCCCGCCATGGCCGCCGGCTCTTGCCGCACCTCTTCGCTAGCCAGCCATTGTCCGTGTTTGAGTCCACGCAGTGTTGCTGGACTGAGCCGTTTCCTTTGGAAATACGCGAAGAGGACTCCCATGAAAGTCAAAAAGGGCCTACGGGCCAGCGATGCCGCTGGCTTTACTCTGGTCGAATTACTCATCGTCATCGCAATCGTAGGCATTCTGGTTGCGTTGCTGATGCCTGCTGTTCAGGCCGCGCGAGAAGCGGGTCGGCGATCATCGTGCACAAACAACCTGCACGAGATTGGGTTGGCGACAACGATGTTCCATGATGTGCATGGCCAGTTCCCATTTGCTTCCAGCGGTTTTTCGCCAGGAGCAGGCGTCGGACGATTGCGGAGCGGGTTTACCGACATCTTGCCATTTTGCGAGAACTCGAACCTTTACCAGCTCTACGACATTTCGAAGGACTGGTCGGATCCGGCCAATCAAGCCGCCGTGAGTCAGGAGATTGAGTTCTTTATTTGCCCTTCAATGGCGCGTTGGTTCCCTGATTGCCAGGGTGAGCAGGGCCAATGCAGCTATGTGCTTTCGATATCGAGTAACTCGTCGGGCCACAGTGCGGCCGCTCGAGATGGTTTCTTTGTCTGGGATGGCGACAACCAGCACACTTCGTTCTCGACCATTCTTGACGGCTCATCCAATACCTTCATGGCCGGCGAAACGGATTACAGTATCCGCAATTACATGTGCAGCTCCGGCAACTTGCGCGGGGGATTGGGCGAATGGGCCACCGGATATCCCGGCTACTCGCAAGGCACAATGGTCGGCGTCTACAACTCGGAACTGCTAATCAACGGTTTTGACGAACTGTGGACGTTCCGCAGCGATCACCCCGCTGGCGCAAATTTTGTGATGGGAGATTCCTCCGTTCACTTTGTGCCCACGTATACGAGCCCGGATGTCTTGAAAGCTTTGGTGACTCGTGATCGCGGCGAAACGGAAACACTTGCCGGTAAATAACGCTTGCGTCTCTTCTCTCCCGTCCAGTTGTTCGCAGCCTTTCCGGTGAATTGTCATGCTCCGCGCACGCTTCCTTAGTTTGCTTCTGTTGGTTTTGACAACTTTGATTGGATGCGGTGACGGAATTCCGGTTTCCGGGAAGGTCACATTGGACGGAGAACCACTGGCAGCGGGAGTCATTAAGTTTGTCCCCGCTGCCGGTGTTGATGCTCCCACGACGTCAACTTCAATCACCGACGGCGGATACGCTTTTGGATCTTCCGATGGCCCGTCGGCCGGAATCTACGCGGTGGAAATCTATCGGGACGATCCCGTGCCTGAAGGGTTAGATGATCCCGCAACGTTTCTGGAGCAAGAAGGCAAGCTCGTGCAGCCGCCGAATTCGGTGGCGCCCCAATTCAATCGAAGAACGATCTTGAAGGTAGAAGTTACCGCCAGCGGTGAAACAGAGTTTGACTTTCAAACAGCGAGCCGATAACCAGTACGTTTATCCGGGGGCAATGGCATTCACGAAAGACTCAGCTTCGGGCGCTCTGGTCTCGCAGTGTTAGGCGGACGAATGGCAACGGGACTAACCGCTATTTCATCCCGTCCCTCAATGGCGATCGATTGCCAATCGGCGGCGAGCATTACGACATTGATGCCGGAGCCGATGCCCATGAGGGCGACGCGGTCGTCAGGTCGCAGGAAGTTCGCCTCGGCCGCAAACGCCGTTGTGATGGGGAGCGCCGCGCTTCCGGTGTTGCCCAGGCGTTCGTAGCTGGTGAAATCGTTCGCAGGGTCCAGCTTTAGCGTTGACAACAACGCCTTGCGATGGGCTTTGCCAACCTGGTGGCCAACGGTGCGGTCAATCTGTGTTTGTGACCATCCCGACTCAGCCGCAAAGTCGTCAAAGCACGCGGTGGCGGATTCAATGCCTGCGGTCAGCAATTGCTCGGAGTCGGTTTGCATCAAAGGCTGCATCCCCTCGGCGACGCCTTGATCCATTGTCCCCTGGCACAACCTGTCGTGCTGTGTGTATGCGCGGCTTACGGCTGCGGAGAGCCTTGTGCCGTGCCGTGAAAGTTGCTGGTTGGTCAGCACGGCGGCAACCGCGGCTGAGCCAATTGTCAACGACGCAACGGCGAGCTTGATGTCGTCGCGCGTCAGAGTCTCATTGGTATTGAGTTCGTTGATCGTCCCTTCGACCAACTCGCGGCTGCCTTCGCTGGTGACCACCAAGGCCGAGTTGATCTGGCCAAGCTCGATCATATTGGCTGCCAGGATCATGCCGTTGAGGAAGCCCAGGCATGCGTTGGAAACGTCATGCACTAGGCAAGTTGACGGCAACTTCAGGCTGCGATGGACATGACAGCTTGTGGCCGGTTCCAATTGATCCCGACAAACTCCGCAATGAAAGATTGCTCCCACGCTTTGCGGCTGAACTTCCGCGGCTTTGAGAGCCAATTCCCCGGCAGCCGCGCTCATTTGACTGGGGAGCGTGCCTGGCCGCCAAAGTCGGCGTTCCTGGATGCCGGACATGAGTTCCAAGCGGCCTTCAGGCAGCCGCAGCCGCGAATAGACCGGCTGGAGCCGCGCTTCCAAATCGCTCGACGTTAAGACCTCGCCGGGGAGGACATAGCCGATGGATTCGAGGAATACGTTCTGATAGCGCATCGGTTCTCAAGCAGAGTGACGAGAATTCGAGCGCATCAGGATAATGATGTATTCCGGCGGCGTAAACCAAGGCAGCTTGTGGGCACAGTGCAATGTGCCAATTCTTCATCGTCCTAGGCATTATCGACCTGGGCATCCCCAGCCCAGATTGGTGCTTAATCGCGCGAGCCTGTAAACCGCCACACGTAGTACAGCAAAATCAGCAGCGATTGCAGCGCGCCGGCCACATACGTCAGGGCGGCAGCAGAGAGCATCTTTTGCACCTGGACCATTTCCGTATCGCCCACAATCCCCAATGCCGCGAGCTGGGCCTTCGCACGACGGCTGGCATCGTACTCCACGGGAAGGTTGATGAGCTGGAACGCGACCACGCCGCCGAAGGCGATGATCCCGATCCAGACCACAGGCATCGCCTGCAGAAAGAAGCCCAAGATGATGAGCAGCACGCCAAAGCTGCTGCCAAACTTGGCGATTGGCACGGCTGCGTTGCGGATGCCCATCAAGGAATATCCCTTGGCGTCTTGCAGGGCGTGGCCTGCTTCATGCGCGGCAATTCCCACAGCCGCGGCATTCTGTCCGGCGTACACATCGTGGCTCAGCCGCAAAACGCGATGCCGCGGATCATAGTGATCGGACAATTTGCCACCAACGTGTTCAATTCGGACGTTGTGCAGTCCGGCCGAATCGAGGATATCGCGTGCGGCCCGAGCGCCGGTCTGAAAGACAGGGAACTGCTGAGCTTCCGCATAGGTTGACCGCAACCGGTACTGAGCCCAGATCATGAGCACAATCGCCGGAGCAATAAACGCCAGGTACCAGAGATCAAAGAAAAACATTGCGTCTCACTCAAAGAATCGATGATCGGTCGGCTCGCCAAAATGGCAGCTTCCGCGAACATTACCTACACAGCAAAAAACGCGCCCATTGCCGCAACCTCACCCCTTGGGCATACGGCGAGCCCATACAGGGAGTTCGTGCGATGGAGGCGATTCTTGGCGGTCGCGAGGCTTGAAAATCGCCATAATCTCTGGCATATTCCAGGTTTCCATTCAGAGAATGTGCCCAGGGAAAGCGAGCCTCAGCTGATGCAGGTCTGGCCGGCGATCGATCTTCGCAACGGACACTGCGTGCGGCTTCAGCAAGGCGATTACGCGCGGGAAACCATCTTTGAAGCGGACCCCACCGCCGCCGCAACAAGACTGGCTGAAGCTGGGGCCCTGCGATTGCATATCGTTGATTTGGACGGCGCCCGTGACGGTCGGCCCACAAATCAACCCATCGTCGAATCGCTTGTTCAAGCGTCCGGATTGCCTTGTCAGGTTGGCGGTGGCATCAGAGATGAAGACGCTATCGTCCGCTGGCTGGAGTCAGGCGTTTCCAGGGTGGTGATCGGCACTCGTGGCATCCGCGAGCCGGAGTGGTTCCGGTCCATGTGCCGGAAGTACCCAAACAAGCTGGTTCTGGGAATTGATGCTCGCGACGGAAAGTTGGCCACAGATGGTTGGAAAACAACCGAAGGCCGGGACGCGGTTGACCTTGCGTTGGACCTTGATGATGAGCCCATCGCCGCGTTTCTGTTCACGGACATCGCCACGGACGGAATGTTGCAGGGGCCAAATCTTGCTGCCACCAAGACATTGTGCGACAAAGTCCGTTCCCCGGTTTTGGCATCCGGCGGCGTGACGACAGTTGATGATGTCGCGCAGCTCAAACATGCCGGTGCCGCGGGGTGCATCATCGGGCGGGCTTTCTACGAGGGAAAAATTGATCTGGCGGAAGCCGTCCAAGTCGCCGCTGATCATGCGGAAAATGTCGAACCGAAAGAGCGCAGTCCTTCCTGATTGTGCTCCGCTTTGTGTTTCGCCGACAAATGCGGAAGAATTCAAACTACACATCCAGTGGGTGGGGCTCATAAGTTGGCTGACGCCACTTATGAAGCGAGTCAATCAAACTAAGGAACGTGTTTCATGGCCAAGTATGCAATCGACGATATTCGCAATCTCGCACTTTGCGGCCACGGCTCGGCGGGGAAAACAACACTTGCAGACACGCTGTTGGCAATGACCGGCGCGGTCAAGACTGCCGGCAGTGTTGACGATGGCACCAGCCTGTGTGACTTCGACGAAGAAGAGAAGGACCACAAGTACAGTATCGAAGCCTCGCTCGTTCACTTCGATCACGAAGGGATGCACGTCAACCTGATCGATACGCCTGGCTATCCGGACTTCATCGGGCAGACGCTGGGAGCGTTGCACGGAGTTGAGACGGCGGCGATTGTCATCAACGCCGGCTCCGGGATTGAAGTCAACACGCGGCGCGTCTTTGCGGAAGCCGGCAAGCTAGGGCTGGCGCGGATGATCATCATCAACCGTATGGACGCGGACAATGTGGATTACCCCGCGCTGGTGGAGTCCATCAAAGAGGTTTGGGGCCAGGCCTGCATTCCGCTGAACGTGCCGCTTGGCGCTGGTGCGGACTTCAAAGGTGTGGCCAGCTGTCTGGAAGTTTCCGGCGATGCGGCCGGCGCTTTGATTGACCCCAATGAGATTCACGAAGGCTTGATTGAGGCGATCGTCGAAGTTGACGAAGCCGCGACCGAGAAATACTTCGAAGGCGAGAAACCCAGCGGTGATGAACTGAACCGCCTGCTGCGTGAATCCATCGTTGCCGGCAGCCTGATTCCCATCGTCGCCATCTCAGCAAAAAACAAGATCGGACTGAACGAACTCTTGCAGGCGTTCCGCCGTTGCGCCGTGCCGCCGGGCACGGTGAATCGCACCGGCACGGACGGGGACGGCAACGAAGTGAAAATCAAGCCGGACGCCAACGCCCCATTGGCCGCACAAGTCTTCAAGACGCGGATTGACCCCTTCGTGCAAAAGCTCAGCTTCATCCGCATCTACAGCGGCAAGCTGGCCAAGGATGAGTCGGTGGACATCTCCAGCGCGCGCAAGCCGGTGAAGATGGGCGCATTGCTCACTGTCCAAGGCTCGGAGACTTCAGCCATTGATGCCGCCGGTCCTGGCGAAATTGTCGCCGTGGCCAAGATGGATGATCTGCACACCGGCGTGTCGCTGGGCAAGATCAAACTTCCGGCAATCAAGTTCCCCATGCCCATGGTTGGCCTGGCGGTCACGCCCAAGAGTCGCGGTGATGAAGGCAAGCTCTCCGGTGCGTTGGCCAAGATTGTCGAAGAAGACTCGACCTTCAAGCTCGACCGTGATGCGCAGACCAAAGAACTGGTCATGACCGGCATGAGCGAACTCCATCTGCAGATTATTCAGGAGCGTCTCAAACGTCGTGACAAAGTTGAAGTCAGCACCAAGGAACCCAAGATTCCTTATCGCGAAACTATCACGGCCAAAGCCGAAGACAGCTACCGCCACAAGAAGCAGTCGGGCGGACGCGGTCAATTTGGCGAAGTCCACATTCGCATGATGCCTTTCCCGGACAACATCGCCGCCGAAGATTTTTGCACGTCGGACAAGTTCCCGCAGATGAAGGAATTCCATCACGAACCCAGCAACAACTTTGTTTGGGTGAACTCCATCGTTGGCGGCACCATTCCTTCAAACTTCTTGCCAGCGGTCGAAAAAGGCTTCAAAGAACGAATGTCCCGCGGCGTCATCGCCGGCTATCAGGTCGTCAACGTTTGCGTGGAAGTTCACTTCGGCAAGTATCACGATGTGGATAGCTCGGAAGCCGCGTTCAAGACTGCCGGCTCTATGGCTTTCCGTAACACGTTCCAACAGGCAAAGCCTTCGCTGCTTGAGCCCATCGTGCAGATTGAAGTCACCGTACCTGGCGACAAACTGGGTGACATCAACAGCGATCTTTCCGGTCGTCGAGGGCGAGTGCTGGGAACCGATGCCGCTGGCGGCGGAATGATGATCATCACCGCGGAAGTTCCGCTGTCCGAAGTGACGACCTACGCCCGCACGCTTTCCAGCATCACCGGAGGCCAAGGAAGCTACACGATGGAGTTCTCTCGCTACGATGTCGTGCCTGGCAACGTGCAGCAGGAGATCATCTCCAAGGCGAAGCTGGAAGAAGAGGAAGACGACTAACCTGGACTTTCCTGGTCGGCTCTCTCCCGCAAAAGAGGCGCCGCGAAAAGGCCACAGCAAAGTGGCCCTGAAAAAAAGTGATCGCACAATCACGCTTCCGAAATTCCACAACGTAGACGTTTGCCAAAGGACTGTTGTGAGCAAGGCCGCAACCACAATTCCCCAGGCGAAACTCTACGACCACCCAAAGTACTACGACGTTGTTTTTGGAAACGACTGGAAGCGCGAGTTCCGTTTCCTGGAGGAGTGCTTTGCGGAGTTTGTCAGCGGGCGTTGCCAGCGCTTGCTGGAGCCGGCAAGTGGAACGGGGCGGTTGCTGTATCGATTCGCCAAGGCCGGTTATGCCTGCCATGGCATCGATCTGAATCCTCGCGCCGTCCGCTATTGCAATCGTCGATTGCTTCGTCGCGAGCTAAAGCAAACGGCCATCGTTGGGGACATGGCGGATTTCCGCCTCGACGATTTCAAAGTTCGGCGGCCATTTGATGCGGCCTTCAATACGATTAATAGCTTCCGGCACTTGGATACCGAGGATGCGGCCGTGGCGCATCTTCGTTGCGTGGCGGAAGTTCTCCGTCCCGGCGGGCTTTACGTTCTCGGTTTTCATCTGACTCCGCCTGGTGAGCCGCTTTGTACCGAGGAAAGCTGGGAATCGAAGCGCGGGAAACTGAAAGTCAGCACGCGGATGATCACGCGAAAGATCGATCGCCGCCGTCGTCGCGAGTTGGTCGATCTGTTTGTTGATGTCGAAACGCCCACCGGGGGGCATCACTTTCGCGAGGAGATGGTCTTTCGTACGTATTCAAAACAGCAACTCACGGCGCTCTTACGTTCTGTGCCCGAATTTCATTTGCTGGCGACGTACGACTTTGCCTACGATCTGGAAGCGCCCTATGACATTGATGATACGACCGAAGATGTCGTCCTGATCTTGCAAAGGGGTTAACGCCTGACCAAGATGCTTTGATGAGCGCTACCTCCACATTTTCGCCGGAAGAACTTGCCGCGTTTGAGCGCGACGGCTACGTGCTTGTTCCCTCGCTACTGAGCGAGCAGGAAATTCAACTGCTGGCCGCGCACGCGCGTGGCGATCATTCGCTGGTGGGCTCGGCATATGGTCGAGCGGACGCAGACGGCCAGCCCGTTCGCTTGGCGCTTTGGAACAATCCCGGCGACGATCTTTACGGGCAAGTCAGCCGGCTGCCGCGCATAGTTGATCGCATGGAACAGATCTTAAGCGGCGAGGTCTACCACTGGCATTCCAAGATGATCCTCAAGGAGCCGCGCGTGGGTGGCGCTTGGGAGTGGCACCAGGACTACGGGTATTGGTATCACAACGGTTGTTTGGAACCGCTGTTGGCCAGTTGTTGGATTGCCGTTGACGCGGCAAACCGCGAGAACGGCTGCTTGCAAGTCTTACGGGGTTCGCATGCCATTGGTCGCATTGATCACGGCAAGACCGGAGATCAAGCCGGAGCCGAGTTGCGGCGTGTCGAAGTCGCCCGCGAGCGATTCCCCCTGGATTACATTGAAGCCAAACCCGGCGATGCGTTGTTCTTTCACTGCAATCTGCTGCATCGATCAGATGCCAACAAGTCCGAGAATCCTCGCTGGTCATTGATCTGTTGCTACAACGCCGCCCGCAATGATCCCTACGAAGACTCACGGCATCCGCGCTACACGCCGCTTGAGAAACTTCCCGCCGGCGCTCGCTTGTCTGCGGAATAACGCCTCCTTCTTGGCAGCGCCATAATGAAAAAGCCACGACGCTTACGCGCCGTGACTTTGTTCCTGTTGGTCCCAGCTAATGGGTGCTAAGCGTTGAGCTTAATGCTGGGATCGGAGCCGATGTTGACCCACACGTGAACGTGCGGGGCACCACGGAAGTACCACACGAACGATGGCCCTTCAATTCGCCAGCAATCCCAAACACCGTCATCGCCAATGTCGCCTTCTTGATAGAAGGCCAGGCTGCAGGCATCCAGCCCGCCTTGCTGCTTCAGGCAATCAAGCGCTTCTTCCTGATCGCTACTGCGATAGGCCTGCAACATGGATTGCAGCGTCTTTTGCACTTGTTCTTTCTGGTCAGAACTGAATTCGCCAATCGAAATTCCGGGGAACCTGGCATCCGGACCGCGGAAGCCCACGGCATTTTCGGCAGGCTGACGGGTCACCAATGCAGTGCGACGTTGCTGACCATCCAGCATTTCAAAGACCTTGTTGGCTTCCAACGCCTGCGGCCAATAGACGTTGCCTTTGTGGTCTTTGCTTTCGTTGTTTGACTCCGCGGCGTGACCGTAGAAGATGGGTCCGCCAAAGGCCATGCTGTCCGTCGAATTGCCATCACAACGAATCGTCATGTGCCGACCCGTCATGACAAACTCAAACTTGTCTTCGCCAGGTTTACCAAAGATGGCGATGGTCTGATCTTTGCCATAACCGCCGGCATCGTCCTGCAACTGCTTCTCAATCTGCGGAATCCAGTCCGGGTGATAAATGCCTTCAAAGATTGTGCGAATCAGCTCCTGCTGATCCTTGGTGTAAAAGTTGCTGATGATGTCTGGATTGGTGATCTTCCAGTTTGCGGATACGCGCGTCCGCAACAGTCCGCGATTGTTGTCCTGATGATCCCAATCAAAACACACGGCCGAATGTTGCCGCTCATTCAGCGAATCATAAAGTTGCTTGACCAGGGTTTCTGGTTTCGGTTTGCCGTCAGCCTGAACTCGGTCCGTGGCCGTGTCCTGCGCAAACACAGGCAGCGCCGCGCTGGCGATTGCCGCCGCGCTGGCCGTTTGAATGAACTTTCTCCGGTCAAGCGAATCTCGACTCCCGTTGTTGCCCGTTTGTTCGTTAAGTTGATCCATGGCATTCCTCCTGGAGTTTTGAGCGCTCACAATTGCAGCTGCGGGGCGAAGCGACATCACGCACACCACAGTCCCTCTTTAGAAACAACAAGGCGTTACGCGCCCATTGATTCTACCCGTCGCGCCGGCGAATGTCTCGCAATTGTGTCGAGTGTCACAAATTCGCGACGAATGTCGCTTTGCGCGACATGGGATCAGCGACGATCCAATTGAAATTGGAAGTACTTGCTGCGTCGAATCTTGCCGCCTTCGTCCTCAGGCTCGCCGACATAAAAATCAACTTCCAAACTGCGATTTTCCGGCACATAGACCGAGTGCCAGATCGTTCGTCCCGGCACTGCGTCCGGATTGGACTTGGGCACAGAAGCGGCGACGCTGCCGTTGATTTCTTTCACGGCCGCCAGCGTAAGCAACTCGCCGTGTTCCTCCCAGCCTGCGCAAATCCTGCGATAGCGGTTGAAACTGCCGCCAGGATGCGATTCGTCCGGCAGGTCCGCCAGATCATCATGCAGGAACCGCATGAAGTTGGTTGTTGCCTGAGGTTGGCCCTCGCCGGGAAAGACGAATCCGCCATTCATCTCGCGATTATTCTCCCAAACGAATGACTCGCCGTGGCGGTCCGCGATGATGTAATGGCACGGAATCTGCGCGTAATAAAGTTTGTGGCTTTGCAATGCCGCTTTGGCTTCCTCGACGTTCGCGCACGTATCCAGCAACATTCGCCCAACCTGCAACACGCCCAAACCGGCTTGCGGACCAATGCCATCATAAACGCCAAACCGTCTGACCAATTCATCGTCTGCCAGCAATGCAACGCTCAGGCATTCAGAGTTCACGCCGTCAACAACGCCCAGCAGGTCGTAACAAACCAGCGCGAGCGAGGCGTAACCTTCATCGGGATAAAGCTCGATGATGTACGGCTGTTCGCAGATGGCCGGTTGGCCCTGCGGCGGCTTGCGGCCTTCGATGGTGCCGGTGGTGAAATCAAAGTTGCGGCTCAAGATTCCTTTGCCGCTCGCCGTTACGCTGGGCGGATAAAAAACAACGCTGCACCCCGCCTGAACAAATCCGTAGTCCAAAGCGGAGTAATCTGTTGATTCCTCGGCGTTCAGGTCTCCGCCAAATGCGGCCGCCACGCCGCGCATGCGTTCGGCATGAGCGGGGAATTTCTCCTGAAAATATTCCAACCGCTCTGCGGCCAATTGCTTGTCCTCCGGCTGGCTGGGCTGATAACCATGTCGGGTCTTGCCCAACTCGGCCAGGCGGCGGCCAATCTCAAAATTGCTGCCGTCAATCCGCACATGCCGAACGGTGACGAACGCATCCTCGTCGGCAATGATCGGCCGTTCCACAAATGTTGCGGACGTAACGGCCGGACGGTCGATCGTCGCCGCTTCTCTCACCGGCTGTTGGGCAACCGCCGCGGAACCCAGCAGCAGGCAACTGAAAATGCAGAAAGATCGCATAGCGTTGCGCACCATTCTTTGTCCTTTTCGATCAGTGCGGAGTGTCTTCATGAGTTGATGCCTGCTGCCAGATTGTACTGTGGCTTAACTTGTCCCAGCCAGTTATCGCGAGGAGAGCCTTTCGATTCTCTCCATTGTGACCGAAAGCATCACTTTTCGGATGTAGGATTGTTCACCAATCAAGCACGCATATCGCGCCGGCTAATGCGTGCCAGCAATGCGCGCACATTGATCACAGAGCCCGCAGGCGGTCCGTGATTGCACGGCTGAACACCTGTTAGATTGGCTGTCCCCCGTCATTCCCGCTTGCTCTCGCGTTGTGGTGCCCAGACTCGTAGACTTGGCTTGACCCATTTGCGGCAAATTGCAAGACTTTCGCTTCGCTGCTGGCCGGATTTGCCTGCGGTTTGATTTCAATCATTGTTGAGCGCGTTTTTCGCACGGAGGCGAAACACCATGCAGATGTCGCGATGGACTTGCGCGATTGCCGTCTCGCTGGCGGTTCTGTTTTGCGGCTGCGGCGGGGAAGAATCCACCGAAGGCGGTGGCGGAGATTCTTCCGCTAACACAAACGAGAGCGCCGAGCCTGCTGGCCCGACCGACGCCGAATTGTTGGCCGGGATTCCCACGCCAGCTGAGAAATCGCAAACGCCAACGGATGTGGTGCGAACCTTCCTGAACGCGGTTCGCGATGGCGAAAACAGCGCGATCGACGGTGAGGCCTATCTGACGCACAGAGCCATCATCGCCAACAAACGCGAAGGCACGCCCTTCGCCCCGCCGGCCAACCCTTCCGCGGAATTCACCATTGTTGGTGAAGAGTTCCTCAATGAAGGAGCCGCCTCGCGAGTACTCACCGAATGGAGCGATCTTGGCGATCCTCAAGCAGGCATTCCACCTAGCAAGTCGGACATCCTCTGGGTGTTGAAGAAGGAAGAGAACGTTGGCTGGGGTATCGCCGGCGCAATGTTCAAGCCGTTCGAAGATATGGACAAGCCAGTTGTGCTTGATTTTGAAGACCCGGTTGACTTCCAGAAGACAATCGCCTGGGTGGAAGAAGAAACAATCCGCCGCATGCAAGTCGCCAGCCGAACCGATGGCCCTCCGATCGATCGCGGTCCGGTCAACAACGGCCAAGGCGGCGCAGTTCCGCTCAACAACGGACAGGGCAACGCCCAAGGCGGCGGCAATCAACAACCGCCGTTGGGACAAGGTACCGGCTCTGGTTATCCGCCTGCCGTCGGCGGCAACCAATAGCGCGTCAGGTTATTGCCAACAAATAAACGGCCTCCGGCTTGCTTGCCGGAGGCCGTTTTTTGTTTGGTAGGGCTTACTTCGCTAGCCGACTTGTTCGCTATGCGACTGCTCCGGATTCTCGATCAACATGTGTTGATCCCAACTCTCTCCATCCACACGGGACGGATAGGCGGCAACGCCTCACGTTGTGCAAGAATCCAAGTAGTCGGTGATCGTGCTGCATCCGCTGCATGCCGCAATCGCCAGCATTGCTGCCAGGGTGAGCTTCTTCATGGCGTCCTTTCGCTGAAGTGCAGGGGGTTGAGTTGCTCCGTATCAGCAAACTCCGTATCGGCAAACCCCGCACCGGCATGCAACAAAATCGCCCAGCGTGAGCGAGAACGCTTGCCGACTGTTATCAAGATCGCACAGCTCTGGAAGTCAGCTTCAAGTCGTTGTTTGTGCGAGCTCCGCTTCAGCCGGCGCTTTGTCCTGCCACCACATTGCCGCGGCTGACGTATCCCAATCGCCGGGCGTGATGCACGCGTTCAGCGCTGCGGCCAAATCTTCAGCGGAAGCAAAGCGATCATCGGGCTGCTTGCTCAAACATCGCCGCACGATGGCTTCCACGCCCGGCGAAACATCATCGCGAACCTGCGAGATCGGCGGGACTTCGTCCCGGGCGTGCGCCACCAGCACAGCCACGGCGTTATCTCCCTCAAACGGCGGACGACCCGTCAACAAATAGTACGCAACCGCCCCCAGCGAATAGAGATCGCTCCGGGCGTCAGCTTCTCCGCCGACGGATTGTTCCGGCGACATGTAATGCGGCGAGCCTGTGATCGAACCCTCGACAGTAATGTCGTTATCGTTGGTTTCATTGCCCAATCGGGCCTTGTTGTCCTTGACCAGGCCAAAGTCGAGAATCTTGACATAATCGAACACGCCGCCGCGTTCGGCTGCAAAGATGTTGGCCGGCTTCAAATCGCGATGAATCAGCCCGGCGCGGTGGGCTTCCGCCAGCGCATGCGCGGCCTGGCTCAAGAAATGCAACACGCGTTGTTCCGGCAAAGCGCCGTGTTGCTTGACCAGGTCGGCCAGGTTCATCCCGCGCAGGTATTCCATCACGTAGTAGAACGTTCCATTGTCCGTGCGCCCGTAGTCATAAATCTCAATCGTGTTGGGGTGCGTCAGCGTCGCAGCCGATCGCACCTCGCGTTCAAACCGCTGCAAGGCTTTGGGGTCGCCAGCGTTTTCTGGTGAAATCAACTTAATGGCCGCAGGACGTTTGAGTAGTTGATGTTCGGCCAAATACACTTCGCCCATTCCGCCGCGGCCTAGCAACCGCTTCAACCGGTAGACACCAATTTGATTGGCTTCAAACACTTCGCGCCGCAGCGAATTGATCACATGCACGCCATATGTTGCGGCCACGCATCCGGTCAACAGCACTAACGCATCCACCGAAATGTTGGCGTATGTCAAAGTTTCGGCCAGTTCTGTGCTGGTGGTTTGCAATACCAGCAACAAACTCACCGGCGCGAATACATACAGCCCTAGCACCAGTACCGCGCGACGCCAGGTATTCGGGATCATCAACGCGTAGACCAGCATCAGGATCAGCCAGCCGGAGGAGATCGATCGGCTGACGCCGTATTGCCGCGCGGCTTCTTCCAGCACAGCCGCATCCATGTACAAGAAGAACGCCGCCGGAGTGGCAAAGACCAGGAACTCCACGCCGCGAAGCACGCCGTCAGGCATCCGGCGAGAATTGAACAAACTGAACAGCGCAGCGCTCAGGACAGCAATCGCCACAAGGTGCCAGGCCCACAAGCTCTTGACCGCCACATAGTCCGCAGGCGCAAGCAACGTCCACACCAGAAACAAGCAAAACGCGCCCAGCAAAATCGCGGCCGCCGCTTTCAATCGCGAGATCAAGATTCCTCGCGTGTAGCTGGTCAACCCAGCTTTACTCTTGTCCATCTTGCCGCCGCGACAGCAAAACAATCCGGCCAACAAGGAACTGCTTGATTCGCCGCATGCGGACTTTGCGGACTTGTTGGGTGCCGGATCGCGGGCGTCAATCGTGAGATCCAACGCCGGGTCGGGCGTTTTCTGCATCGCCTGGGACATCGTTGCTGCCGTTGGAATTGAGGCGCCAACAGGAAACTCGCTGCAAGCGTAGAGTCGCTCGCAGAGTCTATTTTTCGTGCCAGCGCTGATTGAAACAAGTCTTATGCCGCGGCGAATCAGGTTTTGGCACGAAGAAGCCCAATCCGCACGAATTCCTCGACCAAGGATCAGCGAATCTCCGTGGCCGAATCTGTCGACGAATCCCACCGGACACTTGATTGGGCTGGTGGTTGGCGGTTTTGGTTTGATTCATAATGTGGCGATGTCCGCGGAATCGCCCTGGCAAAGTCGCGCTATCAATTCGCCTGATCGGCAGCCGTCAGAGATCGCTGCGCAAAACTCCGCGAGTACCTTGGCTGGGGCACGCGGCCCGGTCTGGCTGTTTTCTCCCGCCGTTGATATTGCCGCCTTCTTGGGAAGCGCCGTTGTTTCGCTCGGTTTGCTGGCTGTTGGTTGGAGTGCCGGCTGGCTGAATCAAGATACGCCTGACTGGACCTGGGTCTCATTCATCTTGTTGGTGGATGTCGCCCATGTGTATGCAACCGGCTTCCGCGTGTACTTTGTGCCTGGCGAGTTCTCGCGGCGACCCTGGGTGTATGGTCTTGCGCCTGCGTTGGGTTTCATCATCGGCCTGGCGGTCTACTCGGAAAGTGAAGTCTATTTTTGGCGAGGGCTGGCCTACCTGGCCGTGTTTCACTTCGTCCGACAACAATACGGCTGGGTGGCGTTGTATCGAGCCAGGGCGGGAGAGCAAGGGCAACTCGGCCGCTGGATTGATACGATTGCGATCTACCTGGCAACAGTCTTTCCGCTCGTTTATTGGCACGCGCATTTGCCCCGCAACTTCTGGTGGTTCCTGGAAGGAGACTTCGCGAACCTTCCGCTGACCGCCGCGCGCGTGTTGGAGCCAATCTATTGGCTCGCCCTGTCCGCGTATTTCGCCAGATCCTTGCACAACGGCTTCCGACACCGGTTTTGGAATCCCGGCAAAGATATCGTCGTGGCGACAACCGCCTTGTGTTGGTACTTGGGCATTGTGGCCGTGAATTCTGATTACGCCTTTACGGTGACCAATGTGATCATCCACGGCGTGCCATACCTGGTCTTGGTTTATTGGTATCGTTTTGTTCGCACGGCTGATGATGCGCGCGATACGAACGGAAGCAAATTGAATCAAACAGAACTGACCAAACACCTCGACCAAGAAGTTGGCGCCAGACAAGATGCCTCATCGCACCAAAACGCCACCCCCAATCAGGAAGATGGCGTTAAGTCTGGCCGCTGGCGTCGACATGCCCAAACGGTGGTGATGTTTCTGGGCGCAGTCTGGCTGCTGGCATATGCCGAAGAACTTCTCTGGGACCGCGGCATCTGGCACGAACGCAGTTGGCTGTTTGGTTCGCAGTGGGAATTGGGCAACTGGCGGATTGTGCTGGTGCCCTTGCTGGCCGTGCCGCAACTCACACACTACATCCTCGACGGCTTCATCTGGCGTCGCCGCAGCAACCCGGAACTGAACGCAATCACGAACGTCGATTGATCAAGCACGCCCTGCTTGTCTGTGATCTTCACACGGCAAGAAACGCTTTAACACCACAAGACCAGAATCTCTTCGAAAGCGTGACTTGCCCAGTTCGTATCATCGCGATTAGTTTTGCAAACATCCGGGGCTCAAAATTCCGCGTGGGTCAAACGTCTCTTTCACGCGGCGGAAGACTGCGGTCGTTTCGGCAGGGCTGCCAAAAGCGGCCAGCGGCGTGAGTTCGATGTCGCTGGCCGCCGCATAGACAAGGCAATTGCCGTGCTGTTTTCTCGCTTGCGGTAGGAGCGTCTTCGCATGCGCCGCGACGGCGTCCGCAGCGCTGAGTGACGTACGGATGTAAACAATGCCGTTCCCGGCCCTGGCCAGCAGAGATGCCGCCGGATCAATCTTGTTCACAGCGGCGAGAAACTCCGGCACGCCACTGGGAACGACGTTGGCCACAAACGTCAGCGCGGCAGGATCGCCCGCGGGGAATTCGCTCAACGCCTGCCACGCGGCTGTTTGCCGGTCCTCGGCAACATGTTCAAAACGCGCACCCCAACTTCGCGAGTTTTCGGCCAATGTTTCCTGCAGCCAGGCGAGTTCATCGCGCGTGCCTTCAAAGCCGATGACGACGCGACCGTTGTCGGCATTCTCTTCCGCAAACACACCTGGCCACGCGACGCCCCGCACGTAGTCAATGGTCACAGGCGTCAACGGCGAACTCGCGATGCCTTCCAACACGGCGCGCAGTTCGTTTTCGTTCGCCACGGGCGCGCTGAAGAGTGCGCTTGTCTCTGGTTTGGGAAGCACCTTGAGTGTGACTTGCGTGAGAATGCCCAGCGTGCCGCGGCTGCCGATCAGCAGTTTGCAGAAGTCATATCCGGCCACGTTCTTGACGACTCGTCCGCCACCAGAGAAGACCACGCCGCGGCCATCAACCGCGGTGACACCAATCACGTAATCGCGGAGCGTGCCGCAACCGTAGCGTCGAGGGCCGCTTTGATTTGTGGCGATCGCCCCGCCCAAGGTGGCTTGCTCACATTGCGGAACGTCGACAGGCAGCCGCTGTCCCTGCTCGGCGAGTGTGTTTTGCAATTGGGCGATGGTGATGCCTGACCCCACCGTGATCGTCATATCTTCATGAGGATAATCAACGACCTCAGCAATGTTGGCCGTGCTGATTTCCGTCGCGCCGGCGGGAATACGTATTCCGCAGCCCAATGCCGTGCAGCCGCCGGTTGCACACACGGATTGCGTGTATTCATACGCCTGGCGAATCGCATCGGCGACTTCCGCGGTGGATTGCGGTTGCAGGGAATTAGCGAACAGTTCTTTCGTGGCGGTTTGACTCACAATGGATTGCAAAACGAGGTCAACGTTGGTTTGGCAGCGTGTCGAATTGTTCAACGCACTGTTGGTCCAATGATGATAGCCAAAGCGGCAGCGGAATGCGCCAGGGCTTCTTCTCGGAACGAATTGGCTGGCAGCAAAAAAAAAGGCCGCGCGTGCGTGTTTGCACGGCGGCCTTGCAAGACTTGCGATAGCACTGGGCCAAATTGGCGACCCGCGGACTTTCTAACGTCCGCTGGATCTGCCGCCCATCAACTGTTGCACCAGTTCATCGATGGCCTTAACGACCTCGGGGTTGTCCTGGTTTTTCTCGCGCAGCTCATTGAGTTGTTTGAGCAGGCTGTTGATGCCCGCCCGGGACGAGCCGCGTCCGCCGGAAGCGCCGGCTTGATTTGAGCCAGAGCCACCTTCGTTTGCGGAACTGCCAGTTCCGGATCCCGCAACAGACTGACCGGAACTGCCACGTCCAAACGAACTTGCACCAGTCACATTCTGACCGCTGCGGGAAGCGCCACCGCCTGAGCCGGAACCCACGGATTGGCCAGAGGAAGCCCGACCGAACGAGCCTCCGCCGCTTCCTTCCGCGTTGCTTCCTCGACCCGCGCCCCCACCGGACGCCCGAGAAACTGAACCGCCAACATTTTGTCCGGCGCCAACCGCCCGACCCGCACCGCCGCGAATTGTGCCGGCGACAGGTTGAGTGTGTTCCTTGAAGGTGTCGTAGGCTTCCAGATCGTTTTCCTTCAACTCATCAAGGCTGTCCAAGGAATACTTGTTGACGGTTTTGTTTTCGCCTTCGGTACGCGTGACGGTTACGGAAACCTTGTCATCGGAAGGCTCGACTTCGACGGAAATGGACTTGCCATCTTTCGCAATCGAGACGGTCGTCTTGCCTTTTCCATCGCCGCGTCCAGCTGAAGCCACGGTTGTTCCTGAACCTTGGTTCGATCGGACGGAAACTCCTCCGCCACCGCCAGCTGGCGAAGTGGCCGAACGACCAGTCGCGCCGCTGCTTTGGCTGACAATTCCTCCACCGCCACCGGCCGATTGGACGGTCGTTCCGGATCCGCCCGAGCGTTGCGTGACAACGCCCGTTCCACCGCCTGCCGATTGCACGGTTCCACCAGACGTGTTTGAGCGCTGCGTGACAACGCCGCCTGTTTGTGAAGTGCCGGCGGTTTGTGTCGCCGGATTGGGCGGAGCATCCTGAGCGGTGAGTTGCACAGGCGCAAGAATGCCCAGTCCCAGCAATCCGCAGCCGGCCATGGCCAACCACAGTCTGCCCGGTTTATCGTTTCGCTTTTTCATCGAGAGTAATCTCCTCTTCAAGTGAGAGAATGGGCTGGCGGCGCCAAGTGCCATGGGAGCAAAGCCCGCATGACGACGCGCGACAATCCCAACAAGAAATTCCGCGTAGCGAACTCGCGGCAACCGGCCGACATTGACCGCAAGCTCGTCGCAGGCTTCTTCCACATCCAAACTCCAGTGCCGACTGGCAATCCAAACCAGCGGATGGAACCAAAACACAATTCGCGCGACCGCCGGCAACCAGTTCCAAAGCAGGTCACGGCGACGGACATGCGCGAACTCGTGAGTCAACGCCATGCGCAGCAACTCCGGCTGCGGGTCTTCTCGCCAGCTTTGCGGCAGCAAAACCAGCGGTTCGCGAAACCCAATCAGCATCGGGCCATGCACGGAAGGCGAATAATGAACTTGGGGCGCGTGAGCAAGCGATAGCCGCCTCTTGATTGCGCCGCGAAGGCTGACAAGCTCGTCCGACAGCGCGGACGAAGTCTCGCCGCTTGATGTTCGACGCAGTTTCCAAGCGATGAACTGTTGTCTTGAAAGGATGACCAGTCCGACAACCACGCCTACCAGCCAAACACCTGCCAGTGCCAGCTTGACGGGGAAACCGGCACCCGCTGCGGATTCTGCCAGCTCCGCCTGTTCGAGCTCGACAGTTTCTAGCTCGGAGGTTTCAAGTTCGGAGGTTGCGTAACCAGGTCTTGTCGATTGGCTGGCGACCAATGGCGTTGCCGTTGCACTTGTTGCTGATGCGTTTGTGTTCTGATCGCCAGCGTTGGCAGGCGTGGCAAAAACACTGCCAGCAGGCGCGGATTTGAATGAATTGTTACGAGCGAAGTTGTTACTGTTGCCGGCCACGTTGTTCGCGGCCGCATACGGCATGTTGACACTTTCCGACGCTGACTCATCGGTCTCGCGCTGCGCCTGTGGCTGGGGCGATTCCGCCGGCAACACAGCCAATTCCCAGGGACTCAACCAAACTGTGGCGAGCAACAACTTGGCGAAAGCGATCCGCCACAGCCAACAGCGAACACGCGGCGCACAGTTCTTCCACACGTTGCACAAACACCAGACGATCAACAGCGCGAGCCCTCCCTGCCAGGCAGCGGTCGCCAGCTGATCAACAACCCGTGCCGAGACGTCCGTTCCAATGATGTCTGTATTCATGGTGTGTCTCTATCGTCTTGTGCCACGGTGTGCCGTTTGTCGCTTGGCGTGTCGTGTTTCTCTTTGTGCTGCCCTGCTTCGTTGCCCCGTTCCGTCATTCCCGCGCAGGCGGGAATCCAGCGCGGAACGTTTGGTCTCTGGATTCCCGCCTGCGCGGGAATGACGGAGGATGGACGAGGAATGACTGAGGACAGCGGATGAATGACGGAGACTGAGGACAGAAACAGAGACCGGATCTTCAATTCGGCAAACCTTGCATTGCCGCACAGCTAGCCGGCCTCGGGCTGTCCCCCTTCTTCGTCACGATCTTCAAGTTCTTTCAAAATCGACTGCAATTCCGAGAGCTGTTTTGGACTGAGTTCGCCGGACTCGGCCAAGTAGGCGAAGAACGGCGAGACGGAGCCGCCGAGCATGCCTTGCACGAAATCGCCCACCATTTCCTGCACGAGTTCCGACTTGCTGACTTTGGGCGAATAGTGATTAACGCCGGCCTTCTTGCGGCGAGTGAGGTAGCCCTTGGCCCGCAAGCGCTCCAGGACGGTGAGTACAGTTGTCCGTGCCTGACCGGAGGTTTCGGCCATATGATCGGCAACTTCGCGAACGGAGATGGGATGATGGTCCGCCACAAATTGGAGGATCTCCCATTCCACACGGCCGATCGATTCTCGTTGGCGTTTGTTCATAGCGTCGAAGGTGGCAAGTCCGTTATTGACGACACGAGTAGTCTACGAATGACGACACTTGTCGTCAACACGAATTTTGAAAAAGTTTGTTGTCCGCACGTGTTGCAGCTTGGCTGGGTCTTTTCCCCGTTGGCGATGGCTTTTACGCGGCCTGCTTGATTTCCGCAGTGCCTGAGACGAATATCAGGAGCGACCGCCGTGATTCCTGGATCGTATCGTGCCACATCTTTGCATGGCTATGAATTCCACAGAAAGCTACACGCTGAAGTTTCGCGTTCCGCCAGGCAGCCAGATCAGGCTTGCCGAAACGGATGCTGGGTTTACCGGGGAGTTCGCTTCCAAGAAAGCGGCGAAGGACGAACTCAAGCGGATCGAGGATCGCTTGAATGAGCTGCAATATCTGCTGCATGCTTCGGCCGAGCATGCGCTGTTGCTTGTCTTTCAAGCGAAAGATGCCGGCGGCAAAGACGGCACAATCAAGTTTGTGTTGGGTGCAATGAATCCGCAGGGCTGTGTGATTTCCAACTTCAAAGTGCCGACCGCCGAGGAGGCCGCTCACGACTTCTTATGGCGTTGCCACAAAGCGGCGCCGGCCAAAGGCCAGGTGGGCGTGTTCAATCGCTCGCATTATGAAGATGTGTTGGTTGTTCGTGTCCGCAATCTTGCGCCGGAACATGTATGGTCAAAACGCTTCGACCACATCAACAATTTTGAAAGGTTGCTGGCTGATAACGGCACGCGCATCTTGAAGTTTTATTTGCATGTCGACCCGGACGAACAGTTGGAACGCTTTGCCGATCGCCTGAACGATCCGCACCGGCAATGGAAAATCAGCGACGCGGATTACTCCGAACGCCGCTTAGACAGTCAATACGACGAGGCGTTTGAGGATGTGTTCGCGCAATGCAGTACGGAGCATGCCCCGTGGTTTGTCATCCCGGCAAACCGCAAGTGGTATCGCAACGTGGCCGTAGGGCGGATTGTGATTGAGGCCTTGGAAAGCATGGATCTCAAAACGCCGGCACCGAGCGTCGACCTGGAAGAGATTCGCAAGAAGTATCATGCAGCCGTCGAACGGGCGAAGCAGCGCAAGCAAGCAGACGATTAGTATATTCGGAAAAGTTTGCCTGCATTGCCAGCGATGATGGGGACCTCTCGTCTTGACCGGAATGATGGGGACGAGAATAATCCCCGCCCCGCAAAATTGCCGATCTTGCCCTAGAGGCGATTTCACGACCCACCTGGCTCGCACGCGAGTTGATTCATGCGAAAGTCCGTACTTGGCGCGCTGTTGTTGGCGGCGGCCTGCACTGCTGGTTGCGCTTCACCCTACTATGCGGATCGAGGCGCTGGCCTGGGAGCGTTGGCTGGCGCGGGTGCCGGCGCGATTATCGGCAATCAATCCGGCAATGCGGCCGAAGGCGCACTGATTGGCGCGGCCTTGGGCGGAATCACCGGCGCAGCTGCCGGAAGCGCGATGGATGAGATCGAGGCTCGGAACAGGGCGGAGATTGCGGCACACTTGGGCCGAGATCTGCCGCCGGGTGGGGTGGCGGTGGAAGACATCGTTGCCATGACGCGCTCAGGCGTTCCTAGTTCTGTCATCGCCTCGCACGTGCGAACCGTTGGCATGGCTCGTGACATGCAGCCCAACGATTTCATTCACATGAATTCGCAAGGCGTTTCCGAAGAAGTCATGCAAGCCGCGCAGCAATCACCCCCGCGAGTTGCGGCAGCTTCGGCACCACCTCAAGTGGTTTACACAACTCCGCCACCGGTGATCGTCGAAGAGCATTGGGGCCCACCGGTTTATTACCACCATTGGGGACCGAGACGCTATCGGCGTCGTCCTGGCATGAGTTGGGGCTTTACGATCTCAAAGTAAGCGGTTGCCCAGGTTCGAAACCGGTCCGCACCGGCAATGCTCTGTGACCTCACTGAGTGGTGCCCGTGCGTGTATCACTCGGACGAATCGCGTGGTTGTTCATTCGCCACGGGAAGTTGGCAGGTAACACGAAAGCCCATGAAGAGCGCGCTGGGGTTGGAATCAGCGTCAAAATGCACCCTCGCGTCCGAGGAGTGAACTTCTGGCCCATCTTGAAAACGCATTGACTGCCCCGACATTGCGAACCTGACCCTGTTGTTTGCATCGACCTGCATTGTCAATTCGCCAACGCTCCCGGGAAAGTCAAAAAACCCCCAGAGATTGGGTCGCCTTGATCCGCCAACTGGGAAATGTTCGTAACCATGCGCTAGGAACTCGTCATAGTACCGAACCGTTGAGCCGTACGAGTATGGTGTTTTGGATCCCGCCTGACAGGTGTTTTCCCATTCGTCGGTCGTTAGCAATCGATATCCGTTGGCGACGGGATTGAGAAACCAACTATCGGCGGTCTGTACATAACACGGCGTCAAGTTGTTTGCTTCACTGAGTTGATTACAGAACCGAAGCGCGTCTATGCCGGAGATGTTGGTTATTGGGCAGCCAACATACGGACTGTCTTCAGGCGAAGAATTATCTTCGAGCAATAGCCGGTTATTCGCTTTGGCGAAGCGAATGCATTCCAAGAGTTGGGCAACGGCTGTCTCGTATGCTGCAACAAACAGGGGTGAGTCTTCCGTGTCGGGCACTAGCAACATCGTCATGCCCCAGGAATTCACAAACCACTCTTTGTCACCGATCTTATTCACATCTTGTGGAGCAATCGGCGGGAGCGGGATTTGCCATTGTTCCAGGGCGAACTTTGAAGCGCTGTGCACATCGGCAAAGCGACACGTTGTGTAGAGTGACACCAGCTTGTCCTCGACTTGCGCGCGCTTTTCCGCGGGGAAATCTTCAGGCGGAATGCCGGCCAAGATCAAGCACAGGCTGCTGAGCTCATGCTGGTTTTGGTCTGCGTCCCGGGCACTTGCCGTTATCAAGACGTCGGCGAGTGCCCCGGTATCCGGATTTGAATTGGGGATGGCAACCTGCAGATGTGAGTAAACATCCACAGAGTTATTGTCCTTGGCGATCTCAATAATTGGAGTTGTTTCGCCCAAGAGCAGCAGCAAATAGGTCAGGCGTGCATTTTCATCTACCGTGTTTTGCCGGTAGGTACTACTCCATTTGCCCAGGGCGCTTGCCTCCGCGCCTTTGAGCGCGCGGGCAAGGTTAGGGATCTCAGGTAAGGGAGTGATAGGGGCTTGTTCGATGAGCCAGTCTGAGTGTTGAACGCCAAGGGAGGCCAAGGCGATCTCGATATTCCGTTGGGCGCGGGGCTGCCGCAATACGTCTGGCGATACTTCGCCTTCCAATCGATGCAGGTGCAGCAGAAGTTCCCGCCCCTCGGCTGGATAGATGGCGACCAATTTCTCAATATGTGTGCGCAGCTGATCTGGAGGAGATTCGACGATATTCACGACAAGTTGTAGCGCGGCTTCATCGCGGACTTGCCGGCGAATGGCGAGAATCCCGAACACCACCGCGGCAATGACCAGCATCAGCGCACCTGCCTGGCGTAACCGCAGCCCGCCAGCCTGCTTCAACATCTCTTCCTGAACTTCGCTGCGTTCTCTCTTGCGGGTGGCCAGCTTCATGCCGGACCATTCCCATAGTGATGGCAGTTGGCGAGGTTCCCGCCGAGCATTCCAAAGTTGGGCGCGCTCGCGCATGCGGAGCCGAGCGCGGCCACGCCAGGTTTCCAGTTCGGTGCGGTGAATCCAACTCCGCAACGCCGGAACGAGAAAGTCATGCGTCAACTGATAGTGGACATGAGTTTCCGCGGCCTGGCTTGAAGACGCATTGGACGCACTTTGTGAAGACTCACCAAGCGCACTTTGGCCCAGTACTGGGTCTGTTGGCGTGATGAGCCGCAACTGACGATCAAGCACGTTGAGCAACTGCGTGAATGCGGCGTCGTCTTTTTCATAACCGCTCACTTTGCGAAGTTCCGCCAATGAGCGCATGTGCCCTTTGATTTCCGTGACCTCGTCAGGTAGCAAGGCTTCAAGAACCTTGCGAGCGGCGGCAGCATGCACGCGATGTGCCGGGTTGCCGCGGGCCGAATCAAAGGCCTCGTCCAGGAACGCAACTCCAATACCGTCCGCGCCACCAAACTGGTCAAGCGTTGACTTATGCCAAGGCTTGTCTTTGATCATTTCCGCAAACAACGCGAGCCGAATCGAAACCACACGGTCATCTTCCGCAAGTTCCTGCACCGCGGCGTCCAGGAACTCGTTGTACTCGCGCCGCGATTCCTCGTCCTCTGGCACAACATGGCCGTACGCCTCGCCAAAGAGTTGGAGGACCTTGCGAGAGTGAGCAAGGCTGAACCGATCAACGATATCCGTGTTGGTCCCTCGTTCGAGCCCGGCTTCAAGGGATTCCATGAAGCGCGTGATCCCCATCCAGAATTCATCTCGCACCAGTACCATCGCTTGAACATTGCCGCCGTCACACTGCCGCAATCCATCCACTAACTGCGCTTCTTCCAAGGCGCGGTTGGCGTGCAACCATTGCTCGAATTGATCAATGATGATCAGGAGCTTTTCGCCGGTTGCCATCCAGTTTCCGTCGCGGATAGTGGCAAGTGCCTGAGGCAAGTCCAGGTCCGGAGAAAGGTCCGGAAACAAACTTCGCAATTGTCTGAGAATTCGCAGTTCTGTTTCTTCGCCAGTGGCCTCGACGTGCAGAACCGTGACTTCCTTAGGCAGCCTGGGCAATATGCCGGCGCGAACGTACGAAGTTTTTCCGCTTCCGCTGGGCCCGTACAACAAGCCGACGCGAAATGTCCTACTGTTGCGGCGCTGCGTAATCTTGTTGGTCCAAAAACGGATCGAGTCCGGCACGCCGCGTGTATCTCGCGGACCAGGGAGCAAGTTGAGGAAATATTCCTCATCGTCCTCATCAAAGGGACGCAAGCCTTTGGGCCGAATGACGACGGGCAGCTTGAAGAGCTCCGTGTGTTTGTACTGCCGGGTTGACTCAAGCCATTCCCTGAGGTCGTTGACCAGGTCGCCGGTGCGCGAGTATCGATCGGACATCCGCTTTGCCAGGCACTTCATACAGACGCGTTCCAGCTCGGCGGGAATTTCGCGGACATGGTTGTGCAGGGGAAGCGGGTCTTTCTCCTTGATCTCGGCGGCCAACTCGGCGCGCGTCTTTGCGACAAATGGCGTTGTGCCGCAAAGCATCTCATACAGGATGACGCCCAAGCTCCACAGATCCGTTTGGGCGGTAATGCGATGCGACTCTCCGCGAACCTGTTCCGGGGCCATGTATGCCGGCGCGCCGCAGACTTCATCGTGATGCAGGTGACGAGATTCTTCCCGCATGGAAAGCCCAAAATCCGTGATGCAGGGCTTGCCTTCCTTGGTGAGCAGGATATTTCCAGGCTTGAGGTCGCGATGAATAATTCGACGTTGGTGCGCGATGTCCAAAGCTTCCGCGACTCCCAGGATCAAAGTCGCTGTCTCGCGGAACGAAAACCGCTTGCTGGCGAGTGCCTGCTTGAGGTCACCGCCGGGAAGGAATTCCTCCACGATGTACGGGATCTCTTTGGCTCGCCCTGAGTGGTAGATGGAAACGATGCCCGGCGCCTTCAACTGGGCGGCGTTCTTGGCGTCGCGGAGGAACTGATCCTCTTCCAGGCGACTGGCGAGTTGGCCTTCCAGGGGAACTTTGATTGCGACGGCGCGGTCGATCTCGTGATCGTAGGAACGATAGACAGCGCCAAAGGACCCGACTCCTAACAACGCCAGAAGATCGTACTTGCCGATCGATTCGCCAACCTGAAGTGGGAGTGACCTCCCGTCCTCTTCCCGCTCAAAATCCTCGGTGTCTCGTCCGAAAACCTCACGATAGGCGCGGACGACATCACGACCATTTTCCGGAAAGCGGGCTTCGTAGTCTGCCTGGCGCTCCGTGAGATCGACGCCTTCAAGCGAATCGAGTTCGATCTTGATCAACTCGGTCAGCAGAGTCGGGCGACGCGGTTCGTCAATCCGCGGCAAAACCTCTTCGATTGTGAGCGCGTCAAGTGTTCCCAGTTTCTCTTCAAACTCATCGCAAAGAGCATCGATTTCGCGGTCGAGAGACACGATTCACTCCTTGGGTTTTCTTGCTGCCGGTTGCCGCCACCAATGTTGAAAATGCGTTCACGGCATTTCAACTTCGCACATTGCGCGAGTGACTTTCGCATGATCGCCCGCTTCGCTTTGCGATTATTTGCACCCACGCCTTGAAGGGCTCGCAGCAAGTTGACAACTCGACTGGCTGCTATTCTTGCTTTCGCCATCCGTCACGAATGATGGAGAGCTTTCTTTCCACGGAACTCACACTGATTCCAACTATGTCAGCGATCTCTTGGTTGGTGTAGTTCTGCAGTTTGAGTATGGCAACTTCGCGAAATTGCTCATCAAGTCCATTCAGGAATGCGCGAAACTGCTCGCAAAACATCTTCACCAACGTTGGCGAGGGATGCGGATCGACAATTCCGTCAAAGCCAATCGCGCCGGACTCGTCTGTAGCTTTTTGGAAGATGGAATCGCCGCGCGTTTGACCATTGCCGCGCTTTTGAGCGTCAAGCGCGCGAATCTGGTCGATGGCTTTGCGTTCTACCAGCATGACCAAGACTTGCCACAGATCCGTTCGGTCATTCAGTTTGCTGTAGCGCCCTTGCTTGACTCCTTCCAGAAATGAACCGAACGCGTGGTTGACGACGTCGTCTTCGTCAGCGACGCGCCGCGACGAGTTGCGCAGGCGTTTTTGGGCTTCATTTACAAGCCGTTCCACGTAGCGCGACCAGATCCCTTGAGCGGCGGTTTGCTTGCCGGCTTTGAGCTGTTCCAACAAGTCCGAAACCGAGTCGCTGAAACTGGCCTGCGAGCTGCTGCTTGACATGGCTCCCCCTTAAGAATCCAGAGCAATAGAGAAGAGAACATTGATGCTAGTTTTGCCAGCAGCCAGCCGCAAGCTGATTAGCGAGGCGGCACAACGGCAACCGGTTTGAGCATCATGCGTTTGCATAACACTACCGAAAAACGGCGGTTTTTGGGGACAGGCGAACATTCGAAGATTTTTTTCAAATTCCGTGAGGGGTCCCAAGGCTCGATTGCGAGTTCAAGGCTAGTGGATCATTTACGAGTGGGGATAGCAGTTGATTGACCAATCAATGCTGCAAGAGGGGTATTTCCAATGGGGACTGTCGGCGGCGTCGTCCAATCGGCGATCAATGCGAGGAATAACTTGTTCGAAACATCGATTGGGATTGTCTCACAGCTCATCGCCTTGGCCCAACAACCGCTGGACATTTCGCGGCATTTCCTCACGGCCTTGGACCTTGTGGGGCAATTGCCGCTGACAGAAACCCAGCGTTCGTCGGTTGTTCGCGGATTGCGCAAGGCCGAGCGAATGCAAACACATCAAGAATTTGGGGCAGCAAGACACGAACTGGGGCTCGTACGGCGCAATTTGATCCGACAACAAGAGGAGATCAGCGAGAAAGACACCGCACGATAGCTCTCACGATAGCTCTCACAATGAGCTCAAAGAAACCTGTTTCGCGTTGAGGATTCGCCAATTGGCGCGAGGCTGGCCGGCGGGGCGGGCGTAGGGTCCGGAGGAGATTGCTCTATGCACGCGGCCAGCCACGCGCCAATGCTTTACAGCAGAGGTGAGGCCTGATGTTTGCGCGCAGCCATGGTTAGTGCAGAGCACCGTCCAGCGCTTGCAATCTTGATCAGGTGGACGATACTGATTTCACCTGATTGGTGCATGACGTTAGGGACGGCGTTTTCTGGATGCGCAGATGGCTAATGAAAATGATGACGGTGACCGCACCGTGCTGGTCGTCGATGACGACCGCGAAATTGTTGAATCGGTGCGTCTGGCTTTGGAGTCTCGCGGCTATCAAGTGAAGATTGCCCGAGACGGAAACCAGGGTTTGGCCCTGGCCGAGCACGAACTCCCTGGCCTGGTGATCTTGGACATGATGATGCCCAAGCGCAGCGGCTTTCTGGTGCTTGAGAAGCTGCGTCGCAACGAAGGGCGGCAAATCCCCGTCATCATGATCACGGCCAACGAAGGGAGTCGCCACAAGGCCTATGCGGAGATGCTGGGAGTGACGGATTACATCCGTAAACCGTTCGCCATGGACAGGTTGTTGGAATCTGTGGAAAAGGCGTTTGCCTGACAAAGTACACACTTTTGAGAAGATTCCGGCGGCGAAAAACTCTCGCGGAGTTGATCTCGTAAGTCATTATTTATCAATGTCTTATGCAGTGATCTCCGCTGCACCGGCGTTCCCAGTTGATGCTTTTTGGCAACACCGGTTGGTATTGCCTGCCCCCAGGGTGCGAGCAATACTACAAGTGGTTGAGCAGAATCGACGGTGACAAGCAACGCTCAGCGCGGCGCAAGGACGTTCCGTAACTGATTGAGCGGAAATCCCCAGACCTGCCTGATTGTCACACCCGCTCAGCAACGATCTTTTGCAATCCCCCAAGCGAGTTTCGCGGCATTCGCTGCTGCGCAAATTCGGATTCTCTCTGCGTCCCATCTGACGCGCGCGGCTGCGCGGAAGTCAATTCCGTGCGGATTGCACGCTCTGGTGTAGCAAAATGCGCCACTTCTTGATGGGGATGACGCCCTTGAGAGGTCCGTCATTCGCCGCTGCGCGCCGCGAAACAAGCAATTCACCCCCTGTTCCGAGATTTCGCCGAAGGCAAGCGGCTGCGCGACGTAAATTTCGGAGTGAGGTCGTCACACGTTTCCAGAAAGTCGCACGAACTCGCCAACAGATCACAAAAAACAAAAGAAGGCGGCAAACCATCGCCAACTGGCAATCAAGAGGTTGCCAGCGGCAAGGAACAAAGGGAGCAAGATGACTGGAATCGACATCATCAACCTTGTGGCTTCGCGCCAGGACTTGGACCAGTTCCGCAAGAAGATCTGGGAAGGAAGCTTCGCGGAATACCTGGATATTGTGAAGCAGAACCCGCAAGTGACGCGAAACGCTTATGAGCGCATGTACGACATGATCATGTCGTACGGCACCGTCGATTATGAACACGGCCGCGAGAAGCGGATCCAATATCGCTTCTTCTCGGACCCGGACAATCATGGGCGGGATGCCGTCTTCGGCATCGACACCGCATTGGCGGACCTGGTCAACGCGCTCAAGAGTGCCGCCAAGGGCTATGGCATAGAACGTCGCGTGCTCCTCTTGCACGGACCTGTCGGCAGTTCCAAGAGCACAATTGTTCGCATCATCAAGAAGGGGCTGGAGCGATACTCGCAATCTGACGAAGGCGCTTTGTACTCCATCGGTTGGAAAGACCTGGAGGACGAGTCCGCTGTGCATTGGTGCCCGATGAATGAGGAGCCGTTGCACATCATGCCTGAGCGCTTCCGCGGCGATGTGGCAGCCAACCTCAACGAGAACCAAGCCGAGAACGACTATCACGTCCGCATCGAAGGCGAACTCTGCCCGTTCTGCCGCTTCATCTATGCGGAGCGGCTGAAGCGATACGGCGGTGATTGGCCGCGCGTGTTGGAAGACGTGCGCGTTCGCCGCGTCATCCTCAGCGAGAAAGATCGCGTGGGCATTGGAACCTTCCAACCGAAGGATGAAAAGAACCAGGACTCCACGGAACTCACCGGCGACATCAACTATCGCAAGATCGCCGAGTACGGCAGCGACAGCGACCCGCGCGCCTTCAACTTTGATGGCGAGTTCAACGTCGCCAACCGAGGCGTGGTCGAGTTTGTCGAAGTCCTCAAGCTGGACGTGGCCTTCCTCTATGACCTGCTTGGCGCAAGCCAGGAACATAAGGTCAAGCCGAAGAAGTTCGCCCAGACAGATATCGATGAAGTGATCATCGGCCATACCAATGAGCCCGAGTATCGCCGCTTGCAGAGCAACGAGTTCATGGAAGCTCTTCGCGACCGAACGGTGAAGATCGACATTCCCTACGTCACCCGACTCAACGATGAAATCCACATCTACGAGAAGGACTACAACAACGAAAAGGTCAAAGGCAAGCACATCGCTCCGCACACCATTGAGATGGCGGCCATGTGGGCTGTGCTCACTCGGTTGGAAGAGCCAAAGAACGCCGGCTTGACGCTGATGCAGAAGCTCAAGCTCTATAACGGCAAGACACTGCCAGGTTTCACGGAAGAGAACATTAAGGAACTGCGGGAAGAAGCCATTTACGAAGGGTTGCAAGGCATTTCCCCGCGCTATGTGCAAGACAAGATCTCCAACGCGCTGGTTGCCCACGCGGACTCCAAGAGCATCAACCCCTTCATGGTGCTCAATGAACTGGAAGCCGGTTTGAAGCATCATTCGCTGATTAACAATGACGAACTCAAGCAGCACTACCGCGATCTGCTGGGTGTTGTCAAAGAGGAGTACGAGAACATCGTCAAGAACGAGGTCCAACGGGCGATCGCCGCCGATGAGGACGCCTTGAAGCGGCTGTGTGCCAACTACATCGACAACATCAAGGCCTACACTCAGCACGAGAAGGTCAAGAACAAGTTCACCGGGCAGTACGAAGAGCCGGATGAACGCCTGATGCGGTCGATCGAAGAGAAGATCGACATCCCGGAAAGCCGCAAGGATGATTTCCGTCGCGAAATCATGAACTACATCGGCGCCTTGTCGATCGACGGCAAGAAGTTTGACTACAAGACCAATGAGCGCCTGCACAAGGCCTTGGAGCTCAAGCTGTTTGAAGACCAGAAGGATTCCATCAAGCTCTCGAGCCTGGTTTCCAACGTGGTCGATGCCGACACGCAAGCAAAGATTGACGTCGTTAAGAGCCGGTTGATCCGTGACTTTGGGTACGACGACGAAAGCGCGACGGACGTGCTCAACTATGTGGCCAGCATCTTCGCCCGCGGGGATACCAAGAGTTAGGCGAGACCGGAGCGAGCGCCCTCACAGTTGTTACCAACGCAACATAGGGCGGAAGCTGCGGGGGGCTCGCCCACGCAAAGAACGGTTGCCGAGGCGCTTATGGCCAAAGCGTTGCGGCCCGCTCGCAATACATCCACTTACAAGAACAACTGGCCAAACAACGAAAGCGAAGTTCATCCTCCTGAACCACAAACTCCTGACTCACTGACCAATGTCCCTCAAGATCGAACGAGATCAGAATCGCTTCCGCCAGATTGTTCGCGGCAAGATCCGCGAGAATCTGAAGAAGTACGTCACCCACGGCGAAATGATTGGCCGTAAGGGGAAGGATCTCGTCAGCATTCCGCTGCCTCAGCTTGATACGCCGCATTTTCGCTTTGGCGATAACGGTGCCGGTGGGGCTGGACAAGGAGAAGGCGAGCCGGGTGATCCGCTCGGTCCTGGGCAAGGGCAACAGGGACAAGGGCAAGCCGGAGATACCCCCGGCGGTCACATCTTGGAGGTTGAAGTCAGTTTGGAAGAGCTGGCGGAAATCCTGGGCGATGAGTTGGAATTGCCACGGATTGAACCCAAAGGCAAAGAAACCGTCAGTGAAGAGAAAGCCCGCTACAACAGCATCCGCCGTACCGGGCCGGAATCGCTACGGCATTTCAAGCGTACTTACGTGCAGGCGTTGCGTCGGCAAATTGCCTCGAGCAAATATGACGCGCGACGGCCGATTGTCGTTCCCATTCGCGAAGACAAACGCTATCGGTCGTGGGACGTGAAGATGGAGCCGGTCGCCAACGCGGCAATCATCTACATGATGGATGTCTCCGGTTCGATGACTGACGAGCAAAAGGAGATTGTCCGCACTGAGAGTTTTTGGATCGATACGTGGCTGAAGTCCAACTACGACGGCGTTGAACAGCGTTACATCATCCATGACGCAGCCGCCAAGGAAGTTGACGAGCACACGTTCTATCACACGCGCGAAAGCGGCGGCACACGGATCAGCGCCGCATATAAGGTGGCCGCGCAACTGATCGAGCGCGAGTTTCCAGCCGCGGATTGGAACATCTACTGTTTCCAGTTCTCTGACGGAGACAACTGGGGCGAAGACAACGAACAAGCCTTGCAGATCTTGCGTGACGGCATCGTCCCGCACGTCAATCTGTTTTGCTACGGACAGGTCGAAAGCCCTTACGGTTCCGGCGAGTACATTCGCGCCCTGAGCGAAGGCCTTGGCGATACCGA
Organism: uncultured Planctomycetales bacterium; assembly: GCA_937982665.1. GTDB lineage: Bacteria > Planctomycetota > Planctomycetia > Pirellulales > S012-138 > CALJLD01. The sequence continues at coordinate 40,117 of CALJLD010000060.1, read as the reverse complement.
GAATGTCGTGCTGTCAGAGATCGAAGACAAGGAAGCGATTTTTGACTCCATCAAGACTTTCCTTGGCAAGGGCAAGTAAGCCGCAACGAACTACGAGCAGTCAACAAAGATCGATTTCATCCCGAGAGCAACTGTTTGTCACACCGATGAACGCGAACAACCGTCAACCCGAACCGCAACAGCGCAAGTACGAAGTCCAAGTCGGACATCATTGCCTTGTCGTTGAAGCCGCAAGCGAAGCCGAGGCCCTGCGAATTGCCCGCCGCAAACTTGGCATGGACCTGCCGCGCTTGTGGGACCAGATCTACGACATGCAAGACACCGACTTTGATATTCGCCAATTAGGCTGATTTCAAAGCACGGTTTGCATATTGCGTCCAACCAGCCTGCGAATTCGAAACATCAACAGAATGCCCCATGGCGCTTCACTCCTTCACTCCGTTGACTGAGGAACTCCGCAACATCCAGCGGGAAATTGAAGCGTACGCCAAGAAGTATGGCCTGGATTTCTTTCCGACGATCTTCGAACTCGTCGATCATGACCAGCTCAACGCCATTGCTGCATACGGTGGCTTCCCCACGCGCTATCCCCACTGGCGTTTTGGCATGGAGTACGAGCAGCTTTCCAAAGGCTACTCTTATGGGCTGCAGAAGATCTACGAGTTGGTGATCAACAACAATCCGTGTTACGCCTACTTGATGAAATCCAACGAGCTGACCGATCAGAAGTTGGTCATGGCTCACGTTTACGGTCACTGCGATTTCTTTAAGAACAACCAGTGGTTCAGTCAGACCAATCGCAAGATGATGGATGAGATGGCCAATCACGGCAATCGCATCCGCCGTTACATGGACCGTTTTGGCGTTGAAGAGGTTGAGACATTCATTGACGCTTGCCTTAGCTTGGAAGACTTGATCGACATCTACTCTCCCTTCATCAAACGCGATGAAGGGCCGGCCAACCGCTATGATTTCTCGTCAGCCGCAGAAGGCGACGGGGACGATGCCGATGGCAAGTTTAAGGCCAAGCAGTACATGGACCGGTTCATCAATCCGCCGGACGTCCTCAAGGCAGAACAAGACGCACGGCGAGAAGAGCTGCAGGCTCAAGAAGAGCGTTTTCCCGCAAAACCGCGCCGCGATGTCGTCCAATTCCTCATCGAGCATGCGCCGCTCAAACCCTGGCAGGCGGATGTGCTTTCGATCATTCGCGACGAAGCCTATTACTTCGCGCCGCAGGGTCAGACCAAGATCATGAACGAGGGTTGGGCGACCTATTGGCACTCAACCATCATGACTCGCCACGGCTTGGAGCCGGCGGATGTCATCAACTATGCCGACCACACAGCCGGAACTTTGGCCACACAACCCGGCCGCTTGAACCCCTACAAGCTGGGCTTGGAGTTGTTCCGCGATATCGAAGATCGCTGGAACCGGGGCAAATTCGGCAAAGAGTTCGAGGAATGTGACGACTGGCGGAAGCAGGAGCAGTGGAATACGGAAGCCGGTTTGGGCCGGGAGAAGATCTTTGAAGTCCGCCAGGTCCACAACGATATCACGTTTATTGACACCTTCCTGACGCCAGAATTCTGCCGCCGGCAAAACCTTTTCTCGTTTGCCTACAACAAACGGTCCGATTACTACGAATTAGAGAGCCGTGAGTTCCAGCAGATCAAGCAGCGACTGTTGTTTGGACTTACCAACCGCGGCCGTCCGCATATTTATGTGCGAGACGCGAACCACAAGAACCGTGGCGAACTCTATTTGGAACATCGTTTTGAAGGTGTGGAGCTTGACCTGGCTTATGCCAAAGACACGCTCTCAAATCTGTATGCACTTTGGAGACGCCCCGTCCACATTGAATCACAATTGGAAGAGGAATTCTGCATCGTGTCGTATGACGGAACGGAACACCAAGTGACCAAGGAGAAATCCACGGCCGCCGCCAACTAGAAACTGCGGCCAGAAGAAGAGGCCATCCCATGAGTCTTCGTCAACAACTCGCCAGCGCTCTTTCCACGCAGCCGACACCGCTCCCGGCGCCTGCGAATCTCACCTTAGCGCATGACGTTGATAACCTTGAGGTTGATCTGACCGCGTTGGACAGCATCGCCTGCGCGTTTAAGCGGATGGCCCTGCAGACCGAGCGGATTCGTGGTGCGGCGACGGAGACGTTAAAGAAAGTCTCGCAGGATCTTTCGGATCGCGTGACATATCTGCTCGAAGCAATTGGGCCTATCGAGATTGATTCCGAAGGCGCCGTCGTGCAATTGCGCTCGATTCCGCCGCGCAAGGACGATGACGGGACCGTGTATTATGAAATGCTGGTCCGCAATGGCGGGAATATTGAACTTCGCCGGTGGAAGAACACTCCCGGCGGCACAAGCCGCACTCCGTTGGATGCCGAGGTTACGCGCGAGGTTCTCTTGAGGTTGACGGATGATTTCGTCGCTGCGGCAAAAGTTGGCGAGCAGGCAACACCCTAGCCCACAGTGTCTCAATCAGTCGCGAAAAGCTGCTTGGCTGGCTAGGATAGCGGTTTGGCGCAAGCTGCGCCTCAACGACTCTGCTTTTCCGCCAGCTAAGATGCTCGGCCGCTCTGTATGCCTTCGCGCCAACAGCCAGACCAATCTCCGGATGCGAATGTTCCCGCGGCGGATGCTTTCAATCCTGTTGGCGGGCGCGCAATCTTCTTGACCGGACCCACCGCGTCTGGCAAGTCAGCAGTGGGCTTGCAGTTGGCGGAACTGATCAATGCCGAGATCCTTTCGCTTGACTCGATGGCCGTCTACCGCGGCATGGATGTTGGCACCGCCAAGCCTTCGGTCGCGGAGCGGGACCGTGTACCGCATCACTTGATTGACCTGGTTGCGCCGTCGGAAGAATTCAGCCTGGGGCAGTACATCGCCGCTGCACATCAGGCGATGCATGATATCAGCTCTCGTGGCAAGCGGTCACTGTTTGTGGGCGGCACACCATTGTATCTGACAGGGCTGTTGCGCGGCGTTGATTCCGGTCCTCCGCCGGATTGGGAGTTCCGTGAGCATTGGCAGTCCATCGCGGAGGAGCAAGGGAAGGAAGCCGTCCACGCGCGGCTGGCGGAAATTGACCCGCCATCCGCAAAGCGGCTCAACCCCAACGACTTGAAACGCGTCATTCGCGCCATGGAAGTCCACAAGATCACTGGCCGGCCCATCAGTGACACGCCGGCCCATTTTGCCCAACCGGTCCCGCGCGAGGACTGCCGCGTCTACTGGCTGAATTGGCCAACCGACGAACTCAATCCTCGGATTAACAGTCGCGTCGAAAGTATGCTGGAAAGTGGCTGGCGAGAAGAAGTGCGAATCCTTGCCGCTGCTGGGCCGCTGGGTCGAACAGCATCTCAGGCCGTGGGTTATCGGCAATTGCTTGAAACGCTGAATTCTCAGCAAGATTCCAACTCATTGATTGCGGATATCCAAACGGCCACGCGACGATTCGCGAAACGCCAGCGGACGTGGTTGCGAAGCCTGAGTGAATGCCGTGTGGTGGAGATGAATGCAAATCGCGATGTGGCCGAGGTTGCCGCGGAAATCGCCGAGGACATTGGAGGATTCGCGGCCGTTCAGTGATCGCCCCGCAAAAACGCTTGAGTATTGCCCTGCGTGTTTTCTTGCCTGACGCTTGATAAACTCGATGCTGGGCGTGAACACACATTCGTACTCTTTGGCCGACTTCCGGCTGGCCGACTGACTCGCTATGAATTTCAAGCAACTTGGCCCTTACACCATTAGTGACCAACTTGGCCGGGGCGGCATGGGGACCGTCTTCGCAGGTCTGAATGAAGACTCCGGCGAGCGAGTCGCGGTCAAAGTCCTTTCGCAGTCTCTGGCCTCGGACGAAGGTTTTCGCGAGCGTTTTGAACAAGAGATTGAAACGTTGCGGAAACTACGGCATGAGAACATCGTGCGACTCTTTGGCTTTGGGGAGCAGGATGGCACACTCTTCTACACAATGGAACTTGTCGAAGGCAGCAGCCTTGAGCAAGAGGTTCGCAAAGGGCGAAAGTTCGATTGGTCCGAGGCGACCCAAATCGGCGTGCAAATGTGCAAAGGGCTCAAGCACGCGCACGACCGCGGCGTGATCCATCGCGATATCAAGCCTGCCAACTTGATGATCACGCCTGAAGGCCAAATCAAGATTTCCGATTTCGGGATCGCCAAGTTGTTTGGCGCCTCCGGCATGACCATGGCCGGCGGTGTTATCGGCACCGCCGAGTTCATGGCTCCCGAACAAGCCGACGGACGCCCCGTCAGTCATCGCAGCGATCTCTACAGCTTGGGCGTAGTTCTTTACGCATTAGTGGCCGGACGTCCTCCGTTTGTTTCCAAGTCGATTGTTGATGTCCTGCAGATGCAGCGGTTTTCCAAGCCCGACCCGCTGCGGCGGCACAACGCGGACGTGCCCAGAGAGTTTGACGACATCGTCATGCAACTGTTGTCAAAGGATCCGCAAGAGCGCGTCTCCAACGCCGCGGTTTTGATGCGTCGTTTGGAATCAACCGAACGGGGGCTTTCCAAACAGATTGTCAAGCCTGAAGGCGACGGTGATTTTGAACTTGGCACCGGCGTAACGCCCGCGGACCCACACGTTGACCCTGGCGCGACTGGACAAATCGAACTCACACGAGTGGCCACCGGCGAGCACAAGAACGACTCGGTCGATTTGATGGGGCCAACTCGCCAAACCGGGAACTCAGATCTGGCCGCGACACAGGCTTCGGTGGTTGCCCGTGATCCGGAGTCAGGCGAAGTTGCGCCGGCAACTCATTACACGGAAGTGGATGAGAGTGACCTGGGCGAAGACTTACTTTCTGACGACGAACCAACTCGCAACTGGCCAAAGATCGTTTTGCTGGCGACAGCATTGATTGTCATCTTGGGCCTGGTGTGGTGGTTCATGCAACCACCTAGCGCTAATGATCTGTATGCGGAAATTGAACAAGCCATCGGGCAAGACACGGAAGACGCATACAACCGTGTGGAGGAAAAAGTCGTTGAGTTTCTTGAGCGTTTTCCAAATCATTCGGACGCGGAAGCAGTTCGTACTTTCCAAAACACATTTGCACAGAACACCAACACTCGCAATCTTCGCAACCGATTACGTCGAAAGCCTCCCGGAAAATTGCACCCGCTGGAGCGTCTATTCTTGAGTGCCACCGATGCGCAGCTCTCGCCAACCCGGCAAACCGAAATGCTGCAAACGTTCGTTGTGCTAGCCGCGGGAATTGACCGTGATGAGATAGAGAATCTGCCTGAGTATCTAGAGGCCGCCGAATACGAGTTGGGAGAGCTCAGCGAGCCGGCGACGGAATATCGCGAGGATGCAATAGATTTCATCGAATCGAGTCTCGGTCGCGCTGATCGATTTCTGAGCAACGGAAATGCCGAGGACCGCGAACAAGGCAAGCAAATCCTCCGTGGTCTTCAAACTCTTTACGCCGACGAATCTTGGGCCCAAGAGTATGTTGACAGTGCCACCAGAAAACTCGCCGAGGCGGAATCGAACGAAGCCGACGGCAATGAGTAAAGAAACGAACGCCATCACACATCCATCGCCACTGCCGCGCGAGTTCTATGATCGCGATGTGAGAGATGTCGCGCGTGAGCTGTTAGGAAAGCTCATCGTCAGGCGTTCGCGAGAAGGCGCCACTCTGGGCCGCATTGTTGAAACCGAAGCCTACTTGCCCCAAGGAGATTCTGCCTGTCATGCCGTCGCCGGCAGCAACCGCAAGACGGCCGCAATTTTTGGTCCGCCTGGCACGGCCTATGTCTATGTGATTCACGCACGGCATTGTTTCAACACCGTCGCTGACGCCGAGGGTACCGGCTGTGCCGCCTTGATTCGTGCAGTTCACCCGCTCGCTGGAATGTCTTTGATGCGACAACGACGAGGGCGCGATGCTGTACGTGACCTTGCCCGAGGACCCGCCCGGCTATGCGAGGCCTTTGCGATTGACCGCCAATTCAATGGCTGGGATTTGACGAAAGGCCGATCGCTGTTCATTGCCGAGGCACGGGATCAGCCCGAAATCCGCGATGCCGTGTGCGAGATCCTCACAACTCCGCGTATTGGAGTGACTTCCGCAGCGGACCTTCCCCTTCGCTACATTTTTGCCGACAATCAATACATCAGCGGTCCGAAGAAGTTGAACGTTGCGGGGCCCAGCAGTGCAAAGGGCCAAACGCATTCAATGTCTTTGGCGATAAGATCGTAACAACAAAACAATAAGCGGTTCCAACCCGCTTCACCGCGTAAGAAAGTGCATATCAGCAGTCATGAGCGAACAGCAGACCGGCAAGATTGAAGCCATTGCCATCCGCACTGAAAAAGAAGGGCCGATGCAGTTGATCGACGAAGCCACAGTCGCGGTCGCTGGTGGCATCGAAGGTGACTTGCCGAGTTCGCCCCATCGCGGTGTCACATTCATTTCGGCCGAGCAATGGGACGAAACAACAGGCGAACTCAACGTCGATATTCCCTGGCACACTCGCCGGGCTAACGTCCTGGTGCGGGGCCTCAAGCTTGCCGAGTCGTTCGACTGCATGTTGGAAATCGGCGATGTGCGGATTCGCGTCGAAGGCGAGACTCATCCCTGCGGGCTGATGGATCGTTTGCAGCCGGGGCTGAAAGATGCGCTGAAGCCGCAGGTCCGCGCGGGAGTGCACGGTCGAGTGCTTCATGCAGGCACTTTCTCTGTCGGTGATGAGATCCGCGTTGTTCCGCTGCCGGCCGATGTGGCTTCGTCTTCCGGCCCAACCGGCGAATAACGATCAACTCGCTCGCTGTAACTTATCTCGCATTTTCTTGCTTCGCGCCGTTCGCATGTCGGAAGACATCGCTCGCATTCTGACAATCATGAGTGTCACCGGCCCAGGCGGTGGTGCGGAAGAGATCGTGCTGCGCACCGCTTCGCGGATTGACCCCCAGCGGTTCGCCATGTCCATCTGCGTGATCCGTGACGTGGTTGACGAGCAGTTCAGTTTCACAGACAGGGCGCGATCGCTGGGAATCGACATTCACGAGATATGCCAGCGCGGTGTCCTGGACCGAGAAGTCGGCAAGCAACTGACACAGATTGTGGAACAGTTGCAGCCGCGTATCATTCACGCGCATGGGTATAAGCCGGTCTTCCATACATGGCGGCTTTTGCGCAAGCGAAACTTCTTGCCGATCGCCACCTTGCATGGCTGGACGGGTCACACACCGCTCGAGCGCTTCTTCTACTACCCGGCCGAGCGAAGAATCCTTCGATCCTTTCCGCGGATTGTTGCAGTTTCAGAGGACTTGCGTGACACGTACTTACGGTCGGGCGGAAAAGCCGAGCAAGTGACCGTGTTGCTCAACGGCGTGGACCCCGAAGACTTCGAACCGGCCCCAGGGCTGAGGGAGAAACTCCGCGAGCAGTTGGGAATCCAGCCGGGCCAAATCGCTTTGTGCGGGGTCGGTCGTGTTGAACCGCAAAAGCGATTTGACGTCCTTGCGGAGACGCTCGCGCTTTTGAAACCGGATCACCCTGAGCTGCGGCTGTTCATCTGTGGCACCGGCAGCAAGGATCAGGAGATTCGCGAATGCATCGAACGACTTGGCCTGACCAACGAATGCACAATGCTGGGCCACCGCGGAGACATGCGCGATTTGTACCATGCGTTTGATCTCTTTGTGCAATCTTCTGATTACGAAGGCACGCCGACTGTCCTTGTCGAAGCAATGGCTTGCCGGTTGCCCATCGTGGCGACCGACGTCGGCGGCACAACGCAACTCGTCCGGCCCGGCACGGATGCCCTGATTGTTCCGCCACGCGAACCGCAACAACTCGCCGACGCGATTGTCCGCGCGATTACGGACAAGCAAGAGACAGCCGAGCGCATCGATGCTGCCAGAAAACGCGTCGAAACGGACCTTTCGTTCCGCACGCGGCTGGATCGCTTGCAGGAAATCTATGGCGAATTGCTGGAGCTATCGCCCTGAGTTTGCCTTTACACACACGCGTTGAGTGACTTTTTCTGCCGCGCGCGAATTGTCGAAATACAGCGAGCATCGTGCGAGACTGGCTCTTATACTATTGCCCAATGCAACGCCAGCCTGTTCCCGCAAAAGCGATGGGTTCGAGCCAGGCGCAGGCTGCGAAAGTACCAAATTCATTCTTCAACGGGTGAGATATGAAGTTGTCCCAAAAAGCTCGCGTGAAGCCGGTTCTTGTTTCCACGTTGACGATTGTCTTGGTATCGCTCTTGGCCTATTCGGCCAGTCGAGCGGGTTCGCAAGATCAGCAAGGTGGCAACCAACAGAACGCCACTGACGCGGTTCGCGCGCAGGATGACGGCAATGCGGCCAAACCGAATTTCGAGAACGGCGAAGCCCAGGTAGTGGAAGCGTTCAACAATCCCGATGAGTGGATTCAGTACGACCTTTGGGTGGAGACTTCGTTCGATTCCGACAAGGACGGCAAGCTTGACCGCATGCACGTGGACGTCACGCGGCCCAAGCAGACAGAAACCGAAGGCCTGAAGGTTCCCGTCATCTATGCCACGAGTCCTTATTACTCAGGCACATCCGGGGCAAACCGCGAGTTCTTCTGGAATCCGGAGCAGGAACTTGGCGCAGAGCCGCCGGTGCGCGAGCACCCGCCGGAGATTCAAGCCCGTATTAACCGGCCGATCATTTCTCGTAGCGAAATCAACAACTGGGTTCCGCGCGGCTTTGCAGTTGTGCATTCTTGTTCGCCGGGCACCGGATTGTCCGAAGGCTGCCCAACCGTGGGCGGCGACAACGAATCGCTCGCACCCAAGGCCATTGTCGATTGGCTCAACGGGCGCGCGAAGGGTTATACCGAAGTTGATGGCGATGAAGAAGTGGACGCCACAAGTTGGTGTACCGGCAAGGTGGGAATGACGGGCACTTCGTACAACGGAACGCTTCCGCTCGCGGCGGCCACCACCGGTGTTGACGGATTGGAAGCAATCATCCCCATCGCACCCAATACTTCATACTACCATTACTACCGCTCAAACGGACTCATCCGCCACCCAGGCGGTTACATGGGCGAAGATATCGACGTGTTGTATGACTACATCCACAGCGGCGATCCTGAGGGTCGCGATGGCTGTAACACACTCGTCCGCGAAGACGAGTTGATGGCCAACTTTGACCGTGTGACTGGCGACTACAATGAGTTTTGGGCCGGCCGCGATTACCTGAATGATCTTGGTCCGCTCAAAGCCGCCACGCTGATCGCCCACGGCTTCAACGATTGGAACGTCGTTCCGGAACACAGCGTGCGGATCTATCAGGCGTTGAAGGAGAAGGGCGTCCCGGTCCAATGCTTTTTCCATCAGGGAGGGCATGGAGGGCCGCCGCCGTTTTCCATGATGAACCGCTGGTTCACACGCTATTTGTACGGAATCGAAAACGGCGTCGAGAATGATCCCCGCGCATGGGTCGTTCGTGAAGAGGCCAATCGGCAGGAGCCAACTTCGTACGAAGACTATCCTCATCCGGATTCAGCCCCCGTGACGCTTCGCCTTTCCGCAGGCGGTAACAAAGTTGGTTCACTCAGCCCTGCCGCGACGCAAAGCAATCGGTCAGGCGGAGCCAGCGTGGAGAAGCTGATCGATGACGTGAGTCACGACGGCGCGACGTTGGCCCAGGCGGAGGAGTCCGAAAACCGGCTGATCTACGCCACTGCGGAGTTGACGGAAGACTTGCACATCTCCGGAACGCCGCGAATCACAATCAAACTGGCCAGCAGCAAGCCGGCGGCAAATCTTTCCGTGTGGCTGGTCTCGCTTCCCTGGGCGGAAAGGCCGCAACCGGAAGGCGAAGAGAACCAAGGTCAGCGGGGGCGCCGTGGACGTGGGCGTGGCCGCGGAAGGTCGCGAACGCCGATTACCGACAACCTGATCACGCGAGGTTGGGCTGATCCGCAGAACTACAAGTCACTCACAGAGAGCGAACCGCTGGTGCCCGGCAAGTTCTACGAGATGACATTCGATCTGCAGCCGGACGATCAGGTCATTCGGGCCGGCCAGCAGATTGGCCTGATGATCATGTCCAGCGATCGCGACTTCACCCTCTGGCCGGAAGCCGGAACGGAGCTGACGATTGACTTGGACGGTACTTCACTGGAACTGCCCGTCGTCGGTGGGCAGCAAGCATTTGACCAGGCCACAGGCAACTGAGGAGATCACTTACTTCGCCGTAACTTTTACTTCGGCGAAGTAGATGCTTGTCTTGCCTTCGTGGCTGGAATAGTAGCTCACATAGAGTCGATTCTCGCGCCAGACCAGGCCTGGGTAACTAGTATCGCCGCCGGAAGGTAATTCCAGTAGCGGAATCAGCTTGGCGTCGTCGACGTCCAGTTCGCACAGCACTGTTCGCGATCCCTTATCGGCAACATGCAACCGTCCGCCTGCGATCCAGGCTTGCGCGTCGTCAGCAGTCACTTGCAGGAAGTTGGGCCCGCCATAGTACGCACCCAAATCTCGCCAGGTCCAATCCTGGTATGGCGGCCTGCTGTGGCCAAGGATCGCCGTGTTTGTCGGCCGGCCATCGCGACGTTGCAGGCAATAGAGCGTTTCGTCGCTACCGAAACGCAAGGTGGATTCCGTGGGACCATTCTCGGTGAATAGCGGCTCAATGATGGTTTCCATCTTGGCGTTTTCGCGGCCGCGCCAAAGCGTTGTTCCATATTCCTTGGCTGCCCGCTTTTGCGGAGCAACTTCATAGCCAACGCCATAGGCATCCTCGCCGTGCCAGGTGATCCTCCACAGCCAGGTGTTTTCTCGGGCGGCTTCTTGCGGCCCGTCCCAATCGCGGCCATTGGAACTGGTGTAAAGAAAGTTGCGGTGCCGTGTGGCCGGTCCCGAGCCTTCTCGTTCCGCAGCGCCGCAAAGTAAAGCAAGCTTGCCTGAGGGTGTGACGGAAATCTTGGCGTCGCGGAGGTCAATGCCTTCAACCGCAATCTCAGCCACGGAATTCCATTCACCGCCATCAGGCGAGTACAGCACGCGAATGCTGGCTTCTTCCGAAACATGACGGGCCCCTTCCCGAAACACGCAATAGAAACCATCATGCCAAATCAAGTCGGTGAAAGCGCTGTGCGGCGCGGAGTCGGAAATTTTTGCGACCGACACCAATTCCAAAGCAACGCTGGCCTGAGCATCAGCAGGTTCCTGAGCGCATGCGAAATCGCCTGCACTCGTCAGCCACATTGCTGTCATCACACCGGCCAACGCGATCACCACCCGGAATGACGGCAACCGGAATCGCGGCAAGGAAGACGCACAAGCAAGTAAGGCGCAACTTAGTTTGACTTTCGAGAGCATGGCACCAGGCTTCGAGATTGGGTTAACGGCGAAAAGCTCTTGGCATCGATGAAACAAGATTGCCGATCCAAGATTGCTGGAGCAAGCAAGGATCCGTTCGCTGCAAGGTTAGTCCAATCGCCGCCGTAATGCCAATTCGGCCCTTTCAATTCATGACGTTTGGCCGATAAGCTGGAGTATCATCGTACACCCAGCAAATGAGCGAGCATGTCAGACCAGTCAACCAATCCAGAGACGAAAAACTCTTCAACGCGCGAGAGCACGCGCATCCGTTGGTGGCCTGCGGTCCTGATTTTGTTGGTGTACGGCGGTATCTGGCTGACAACGTGGGTGATTCTTGATGATGTCGATACGGCTCGCGGCCTGCAGATTGTTGTGACTCAAATCGCCACAGGCGTGGCTGTGTTGAGCCTGCTGGTTTGGGAACTTTTCTTCGCCCGTCTTGGTTTTCGCTCCGCGCGATGGTGGCGCGTGCAGGGTGTTATCGCCCTGGTTGTCATAGTCTTGATTTCTCTCTTCCGCATTGACTATGCCGATGGAGACGCCTCGTTCAGTTTGACCTGGCGTTGGGTGGAAGATGCCTACGTCAACTTGGATGCCAACGTCCAATTGGCGCCAGACTCGGAACCAGTCGTTCCCAACCCCGTGCTCGACTACCCCGGCTTCTTGGGCGAGAACCGCGATGGCATTGTGCCGAACGTGTCGTTGGCCGCCGATTGGGATGCCAACCCGCCGCGCGAGTTATGGCGAATCGAGCAAGGCGCCGAAAATTCCTTGGGCGCCGCGCATAGTTCCTTCGCCATAGTAGGCGAGCGTGCCTACACGCAGGAACTGCGCGGTGATGCGGAGTACGTCTCTTGTTTCGAACTGCTGACCGGCGAGTTGATTTGGCGGAATGCACAGACCGATGACGATGACGCGGTGGTGTTTGAGAGCAACGTCGCCGGAGACGGGCCGCGTGCCACGCCCACTTATTATGACGGTCGCATCTACGCGGTCGGTTCGGCCGGTTTGTTAGCCTGTTTCGACGCAACAACAGGCGAGCGACTTTGGGAAGCCGATATCTTCGAACACACTGAAAGCATCAACGCGAACTGGGGCTACTCCGCTTCTCCATTAATTGCCGAGCCACACGTGATCGTGAGCGCCGGCGGCAGCGGAAACGCGCAGTTGGTTGGATATCGCTTGGATACGACCGATTCTCATCCGCAACCTGCGGTCCGTGGTGGTGATGCGGAGTTGGGAGGAACGGACTTCTATGTCTCGCCTACCTTGCGAACAATCTGCGGCGTGCCGCAGGTGCTGCACATCAACAACAAAGGCATCGCCGCGTTTGATCCAGAGTCGCTTGATCTGCTTTGGGAACACCCTTGGCCCTGGCAAGGTGGCTTCGCTCACCCGCTGGTTTCTCAGCCAGTTGTGCTTCCGGACAATCACGTATTCGTTTCGGCCGGTTATACATCCGGCGATGCGTTGATCCAGGTTTCGCGCGACGATGATGGCCGGTTTTCTTCGGGACTCATCTGGCTGAGCAACAATCTTAAGAGCAAGTTCACAAACGTCCTGGTGCAAGGCGATTACCTGTACGGCCTTGATGCGCGAATCTTGACGTGCGTGGAATGGAGAACCGGCAAGCGGCAATGGAAGGTTCGTGCCGGCACTTATGGGCACGGGCAAGTGATACTTGTTGGCGACAAGATCCCCACTCAAAAGATCATCGTCCAGGCGGAAACTGGCGAGCTGGCACTGGTGCGTGCAACGCCGGAGAGCTTTGAGGAATTGGGCCGGATTCAACCGTTTGAAGACCGCACCTGGAACAATCCCGCAATTTCCGGCAAGTATCTTTTATTACGGAATCATTTAGAGGCCGCATGCTATGAACTGCCGTTGATGGAAGAGTAGCATTAACAGTTCCGTTTGCAGTACGACTTCCATGTTGATCAACACACCGGGGGACGCTTCTTGTCGATCCTGGCACACGATGGGAGAAGCGGGTGAATCGCATAAAAGCATCCAGTGAGTCGCGACGGGTGCGCCCTTTTGCTCTGGTGCTTTCTGTACTTGCAATCCTATTCTGTGGGGTTGCCGCCTTCTGGCTCTACATTGCGTATTCGAATAGTGTGATCGAGCTTGGGCCACGGCTTCCTCGTTCTTATTCAATACCGCTCGAAGAGATGGAACCGGATGAATTCGGCTTGCTCCAAGCGTCTCTCGAAAGCGGCGAGATTTCGTCTAGTTACTGTCGCGAGCTTGAAAAGGAAGGCCTTGCAGAACTTTCGACACTCATTCGCTCAGGGGAGATAACATTGTCGGCACGTGATCGCAGGGAATTTGGTGTCGACGAATACGTCATCAACTATGCAATCCCCGTTTACGTGGGGTCTGAGTTTGATTGGCGTGAATGGTCAACGCATTCAAGTAGCGCCGTGCCAAGTGTCAGCGAGATTAATGCACGAGCAAATGACCTGTTTATTCAGGTTCTCGAATCTAAGATTGAGGAAATAAAAAACTCGCAACGCAGATGAAGTCTGGGCGGCGGGATCGCGCCGTGCGTCCCGAGCCAGAAAACGATGTTGATCGAGACCGAAAGGCAATTCGCCAAAGAGCATTGAAGCGATGACCAGGCTCCCTCCCAATCAGCAACTCGTCGCGCGAGATAAATGGCCGATCACCGGCGAGAAAGCGCCGCGGCGCGATGACCGTCCTTGGACGGTTACCATAGTTGGCGAAGTCGACGAACCGCGCGAGTTCTCTGTGAGCGACTTGCTGGCAATGCCTCAGCAGGATTTTGAGCTGGACATCCATTGCGTCACGCGTTGGTCCAAGCTGGGGGCGACGTTTTCCGGCGTGCTGATTCCCGATCTCATCGCGCTGGCTGCGCCGCGGGAAACAGCGCAGTTCGTTTCGTTTGTCGCTCGCAGCGAACGCAACCACAGCACGTCGCTGCCACTGGCGGATGTTATTGAGCTAGGGACGTTTGCCGCATTGCATTACGAAGGCGCGCCGCTGCCGACCGAACATGGAGGGCCTGTGCGGACCGTGACGCCGGGCCGCTATTTCTACAAGAGCCTGAAGTGGCTCGAGCGAATTGAGTTGTTGAGCGAAGATCGGCTGGGTTATTGGGAGGCCGAAACCGGTTACCACAACACGGCAGACCCCTGGCTGGAGCAGAGGTATCTGGCCCCAACTTTGTCTCGTCAAGAAGCACGTCAGGCCATCGATCGCCGGGATTTCGCTGGTAAAGACTTGCGAAGTATTAACGCTTCCGGCCGAGACCTTGCCGGGCTGAGCGCGGGGGGCGCACAACTTCGCGATGCCGACTTCCGCAAGTGCAACTTGCGTGAAGCAAACTTTCGCGACGCGAACTTGAGCAACGCTCGATTACAACAAGCCGACTTGCGCGGCGCGGACTTCACAAACGCTGACGTCGAAGGCGCGGATTTCGCCGGCTGTGATCTCAGTGGTGCGGTCTTTTCCGGCGCCTCTTTGTTCGGGGCAACCTTTGTTACGCTCGATGACGAAGGAACCGCAATCGAAGGCACGCACGCAAAGCTTGAGTCCGCCAACGTATTTGATGAAGCACAGAAAGACGCGCTGACGCCAGGGCAAAGACAGTTCATTGACAGCTTGCCGGCATAGCTCTGGAAGGCTACTTGGGTGGCCGCAACCGAGAATCCGTCGCGCTGCAGCATCTCGCGAGGCTACTCAGCAAATGCCACACGGCGACGGACTAATGGCCGACTTCATAGTTTCTTTACGAAACAACACCCGACGACCGTAAAAAACCGCACGTTTGGACCCATTAAATTCGACAACGGCGAAAGCAAAGCATATAATTTCCGAGGAATCATGGACGATTAGGTTTGTCAAGACAAAGGATTAAGGAGGTAGCCATGTTTGCACTTGGCGACCAACTCATCTTCCGACAGAGCAAAAACAGTCCGCATCCATCTCCGCGCGCGAGGAAAGTCCGCCCTTCTTCAAAAGGCGATGACTACTCCTACGTTGTGGACAAATTCTGGATTGTTGCCGAGACTCTTCCCAGCGGCGAGATCGTCGCCCAGACTCGTCGCGGCAAGCGGCGGGTACTCAGTGCGGACGATCCTAACCTGCGCCGCGCCAATTGGTTGGAGCGGATCATCTACCGCAATCGCTTTCCGCGATTGAGCGCGGACGAGGCTTCGGCAGTCGCCACAACGACTGGCGCATCGACCGCTCAGTCCAACTAGCGGCATTCAGCAGACTACCGCCAGAAGTCGATTCGGGAGTCATCACAACCTTGCCGTTGGCTGGCAGTGCTGTCGGTCAAGAACCACAAGCACAGTTGCGATTGCCGCTGTGAGCCCCTCTCGCTATGATCGCGCCCCTTCACGGTAGGGTTCGTGCGTGCCGCCGTTGCGCGCTGGCAAAACGCCAGCGGTCGGATGGCACTCGCATGCTAAGGGATGCTGGCAACGCAACATGATCTTGCACGCAACGCAATATCTCAACGAGATCTGGCGCAAGCGATACTTTTGGATGTCGCTGGTGAAGGTCGATTTGCGGAAGCGCTATCGACGCAGTGTGCTGGGGATCGGCTGGTCTTTGATGCATCCCATCGCCATGACCGGCGTGTTTTGCATTGTGTTCAGCCAGTTGTTTGGGCAAGACATCCTCACGTACGCGCCGTTTGTACTCTCCGGACTGGCGTTTTGGAGCTACTTCACTGGAGTGCTGACCGAAAGCTGCCAGTGCTACTTCTCCGGTGAAGCCTACATCCGTCAGTCACCTGCTCCGCTGGCGATCTATCCCTTGCGGACAACCGTGGGCATGGCCATCCATTTTGTCGTGGCTTTGGTTGTGCTGATGGTCTTAGTCTGGTCAACAAGCGGCTTTGGCAACCTGGCGTCTTTGTGGATGCTGGCGCCTACGCTCTTGCTGTTCTTTGTGTTGGGTTGGTCGGTCGCCATCATCTTTGGCGTGATCAACGTTGTGTTTCAAGATATGCAGCACATGGTGCAAGTGGGCATGCAGGCTTTGTTCTACATGACCCCCATCTTCTATCGCGCCCAGATGCTGCGGGACCGCGGCATCGGTTGGATTGTGGATGCAAATCCGCTGGCGGCGTGCCTGGAGATGTTGCGCAAACCCATCCTTGAAGGCCAGGCTCCATCAATGGCAGCCACGGCATACGCTTGCAGTTTTGTTCTCGTCATGGCCACCATCGCCAGCCTGACGCTGGCCAAGGTGGAGAAGCGATTGATCTTCTACCTTTGATCCAAACTTCGTTACTTCGCTTCTGTTCGTAGCTTTCGCGTCATGGTCAAGATTTCGCTCAAGGACGTTGGCGTTCAGTTTGAAGTCCGCCGCCACGGCCGCGTGACGCTGAAAGAGTACGTACTCAAAGGCATGTTTCGCCGTAAGCGGAATCCTGTCATCACGGTGAACGCGCTGCATGACGTCTCGTTTGAAGCCCAGGAAGGTGACCGCTTGGGCATCATCGGCCACAACGGAGCCGGCAAAAGCACTTTGTTGAAGCTGATTGCCGGTGTTTATCCGCCCACGCACGGAACTCGCGATGTCATTGGTCGGACAAGCTCTTTATTTGATGTGACGCTTGGCTTTGAGTTGGACGCCAGCGGCTGGGAAAACATCAAATACCGAGCCTACTTGCTGGGCGAAACGCCGCAAACGATCACGCCCAAGATGCAGGAAATCGCCGAGTTCAGCGAACTGGGCGAATACCTGGACATGCCGCTGCGATATTACTCGACCGGCATGATTGTCCGCCTGGGCTTCTCGATCGCCACGGCCATACACCCAGAGATCCTGATTGTGGATGAAGTCCTGGGCGCCGGCGATAAGTCGTTTCTGAGCAAAGCCAGAGCGCGAATGGACGAGATGTTCCAAACGGCCAGCCTGGTCGTCTTGGCCAGCCATGACCTCAACGCAATGGAAGAGCTTTGCAATCGCGTGATTTGGATGGACCACGGCAGCATTCGCCAAATGGGTCCGCCCAAGGAAGTGATCGCAGCCTATTCCGAGCAACAAACCAGCACTTCGAGCAAGCTGGCCGCTTGAGCGCGACCGTGAGGTTGATTTGATGTCCAGCGGGCCGAACTCAGCGCGAGCCTGGCACACGCGGAGCGAACGAGAGTTGCTTTGCGCGCGCCCTTGGTTTCGCGTCGTGCAGCAGGAAGTGGCGCTGCCGTCCGGGCGTGTGATTGACGATTTCTATCGCATCGAGATGCCGGACTTTGCCAGCGTGCTGGCAAAGCGCGCCGATAGGCGAATCGTTCTGGTTCGTGGATACAAGCATGGTATTGGCGAAGAGACCTTGCTTCCGCCCGCTGGCCTGATTGAGTCAGGCGAGGAGCCGCTGGCGGCCGCTCAGCGAGAACTGCTTGAGGAGACCGGCTACGAAAGCGATAGCTGGCAAGCGTTGGGCGCGTTCGTTGTCGACGCCAACCGACACTGCGGACGCATGCACTTGTTTCTCGCGTTGAACGCGAAACAGGTCGCCGCGCCTCGCGTTGACGAAACAGAAGACCTGCAAACCGAGTTGATGAGTTCCTCGGAGTTGCAGTCAGCAATTCGCAACGGTGAATTTAAAAACCTCGCCGGGTTGGCCACCGCGGTGATGTGCTTTGCATTGGACATGGCGGTTGCTAGCACTTGATGCTTGTGTTGGATCAAAGTTCCCGTCTTGCGGCGTTTTTCGTTTTGCATTAAACATCGCTGCTCACGTACCGCACAGAGGGGGATCGTCAGTCAAGGAAGATTGGCGCAGGTCTCCTCTCTCGGCTGCCGCGAATGATCGGCGGCTTCTGTCAACGACTTGGAAAACTCGAGGGAGCGAGTATGAAGATCGCGGTGATTGGCCTGGGGAAACTGGGTTCCCCCATGGCAGCTTGTTTCGCGTCCAAGGGACACCAGGTGATTGGTGTCGACATGAACGCGGACTTCGTCGCCAAGATTAATGACGGACAAGCCCCGGTTTTTGAGCCAGGGTTGCAAGAATTGATTCAAGCCGCTGGCAGCAATCTTTCCGCAACGGAAGATACAAAAACAGCTGTCCGCGAGTGCGACTTCAGCTTCTTGATTGTTCCCACTCCAAGCCAAGAGAACGGCCACTTCTCTTTGGACTATGTGTTTTCCGCCGTGCGTCCAATTGCGGAAGTCATCGCCGAAAAAGATGAGTTCCACGTTGTCGTCCTGACGAGCACGGTCATGCCGGGCGCGACAGGCAGGCAAGTCTTGCCGGAGATTGAACGCATTTCCGGAAAGAAGTGCGGCAAGGACTTTGGGCTGTGCTACAGTCCGGAGTTCATTTCGCTGGGCAGCGTCATTCGCGATTACCTTCGCCCTGACTTCACCCTGATTGGGGAATCGGACGAGCGTTCCGGCAGTTTGCTCGAGAGCATCTATCGCAGCGTCGTCGAGAATGATGCCGCGGTGCAGCGAATGAGCTTCGCAAATGCGGAGTTGACCAAGCTGGCGTTGAACACCTTTGTGACGACTAAGATCTCCTACGCCAACATGCTCGCGGAAATCTGCGAACATCTGGATGACGGCGATGTCGACGTCGTTACCAACGCGTTGGGATTGGACACACGGATTGGCCGCAAATACCTCAAGGGTTCGGTTGGATACGGCGGTCCCTGTTTCCCACGAGACAACAAGGCCATCACCGCGATCTGCAAAGAGTTGCAAGTGACGGCTCCGTTGCCACTCGCCACGGACGAAATCAATCGCCACCAGGTGCCGCGGCTACACGATGCCGTCAACGCGCACCTGCCGGCTGGCGGCACTGTGGGCATTCTTGGCCTGGCTTACAAGCCGGACACGAACTTTGTCGAGAAAGCCCAAGGCCTGATGCTGGCCGAGTGCCTGATTGCCGAAGGTGCAAATGTCGTGGCCTATGATCCGGCCGCGAATGAAACCGCGCGGGGCGTGTTTGGCGATTCATTGCGTTACGTGGACTCGCCGAACGAGTGCGTTCAGCAATCTGACGTGGCGGTACTGACGCTGCCGTGCCCCGAGTTCAAGTCCGTTCAGCCGCAAGACGCGGCCGGACATCGCACGATCATCGATTGCTGGCGAGTGCTTGATCGCGAGGCGTTTTCGCAGGTTTGCAACTACATCGCCTGGGGCACAAGCGACGTTGCCGTCAAGCGAGCCCACGCTTTGCAGCACACCTCCGGCATCACCGCGAAGGCGGCTTGATCCCAAATGTACATTGTCCTCAACCGCAGGCTTGGCCTGCGTTTTTGTTCCCGCAAGTGACCGCCTGCCGCGTAAGTGAGGAGACAGGCATTGTCTACAGAAACTGAATTCAGCACGGTTCCGATCGACGCTGTTCGCAACTATTGGAATCGCCGCCCGTGCAATATCCGCCATTCTCCGCGCGAGGTTGGCACCAAGGAGTACTTCAACGAGGTTGAAGCTCGCAAGTACTACGTGGAGCCGCACATTCCAACCTTCGCTGACTTTCCCTCCTGGGAAGGCAAAAAGGTGCTGGAAATCGGCTGCGGGATTGGAACAGACACGATCAACTTCGCCCGACATGGCGCGGAAGTGACAACGGTCGATCTTTCCAACGAATCGATGGCTGTCGCCAAACAGCGCGCCGAGGTCTTCGGACTTTCGGATCGCATTCGATTCTGCCCAGGTAACGCGGAAGAGCTGACAAGCTTCGTTCCGGTCGAAAAGTATGACCTGATCTATTCCTTCGGCGTGATTCATCACACGCCGCATCCTGAGCGCGTGTACGGACAGTTGGCGCACTATGCCGGCGAAGGCACAACGCTCAAGGTCATGAATTACTACCGTTTCGCTTGGAAGGTCTATTGGATTGTCATGCGGTACGGCTGGGGACAATTCTGGAAGACCAGCGAACTTGTGGCCAAATACTCCGAGGCCCAAACTGGCTGCCCGGTGACCTACACGTACAGCGGTAAGGAGATGTCCAAGCTGCTGGCCGAGTTTGGCTTCCAGACAACGGAAACGCTTGTTGATCACATCTTTCCGTATGCCATCAAGGACTACAAAGAGTACCGCTACAAGAAAGTCTGGTACTTCCGCTACATGCCCAAGGCTATGTTCCGCTGGTTCGAAACTCACCTGGGCTGGCACTTGTGCGTGACGGCAAAGTTCAACGCTGCGTCCGCCGCGGCGACAAAGATCAACACATCAAAACAAGCGGCCTAGCTCGGCCGTGAACCTTGTTCCGCAGAATCACATCACCATCTTGCCGAGACCTCGGCTTTGCAGAATTCCCAAGGAGGGGAACCCAATGTCGCAAAAAAAAGTTCTCGTTACCGGCGCCGGCGGTTTCATTGGCCATCACTTGGTGACCTTCCTCAAGAACCAAGGCTATTGGGTTCGCGGTGTTGATATCAAGCATCCCGAATTCAACGAGACCGATGCCGATGAATTTGAATTGCTGGATTTGCGGCGCTGGGATAATAGCCTGCAAGCTACTCGCGATGTTGATCAAGTTTACGCATTAGCGGCAGACATGGGCGGCATGGGCTTCATTTCAGCCAATCACGCGCTCATCTTGTACAACAACGCGACAATCAACTTCCACACTTTGGAAGCCGCTCGCGTCAACGGCGTCAGCAAGTATCTCTATACTTCTTCCGCCTGCATTTACCCGGAGTATCTTCAGACTGACGCGGAAGTCACACCGCTGAAGGAAGAAGATGCTTATCCGGCGGCGCCGCAGGACGCGTACGGATGGGAGAAGTTGATCACGGAGCGACTGTGCATCCACTACCAGGAAGATTACGGCATTGAGACACGGATTGTCCGCTTCCACAACATCTTTGGTCCGCTGGGCACCTGGGATGGTGGCCGTGAAAAGGCCCCCGCCGCGATGTGCCGCAAGATTGCCTATGCCAAATTGACTGGCAATCACGAGATCGAGATTTGGGGAGACGGCGAGCAAACTCGTTCTTTCTGCCACGTTGATGACTGCGTGCAGGGCATCTTCAAGTTGATGAATTCGGATTACCACGAACCGCTCAACTTGGGACAAGACCGCCTGATCAGCATCAACGAACTTGCTGACATTGTCGCGCAAGCCGCCGGGATTGAGATCACCAAGAAACACATCTCCGGACCGCAAGGCGTCCGCGGTCGCAATTCGAACAATGACCGCCTGCGGGATGTCCTGGGCTGGGAACCGCAGATCTCTCTGGAAGATGGCCTGGCTCAAACCTACCAATGGATTGAAGGCGAATTGGCCACCCAGATGGGAACCGCACGCAAAGCGGCGTAGGTCGTTTTTCGCCAAATGGTTCAAAGCACCAAGGGCGTCAATCGACGCCCTTTTTTTCCAGCTCACGCGAGAGACTTTTCGGCATGTCGGCAAAGCCATCGCAACCGTACCTCAGCATTGTCGTGACATCGCGAAACGACAATCACGGAGGCGACTTAAATCGCCGCACGCAGACGTTCATCAACAGTGTGGCCGAACAATGTCGGCGTCATCAACTTCGTGCGGAGTTGATCTTTGTTGAATGGAATCCGCCGGAGGATCGCGGTCCGCTGGCGGACGAGTTGCATTGGCCGGAGTGTGACGGCTGGTGTGACTACCGCATGGTCACCGTTCCGCGTGATGTGCATCTCGGGCTCGCCTGTGGCGATTCGCTGCCCCTGTACCAAATGCTGGCGAAGAACGTCGGCATTCGCCGCGCGCACGGGAAGTTCGTGCTGGCAACAAATGTCGACTTGATCTTCTCTGACGAACTCACGAAGTGGCTGGCAAACGGCAAGCTCAAGCAAGGGTATTATTATCGCACAGACCGGTTTGACGTGCCGATGGACGTGATGGGCTTGGAAGATTCCGATGAGCAACTGGCGTTCTGCCGCAACAACTTGCTCCGCGTTCACACCAAGTACGGCACCGTTGATGGCGACAAGTGGCATGCCCCGGCTTTGCCAGGCCTGGCTTGGAGTCAGCATCTCTGGCGCCAAGTCCGCCGGACATTGCTTGGCGGTGAAGGGAACGGTCCGGACGATGCGCGACAGCGATCACTTTTCTATCGCTTGGGGAATGCGGTGTTGGACCTTTCACCCCGCTTTGCAGCACGGCAGGCCTGGCGTTTTTCAAAACTTGGTTATCGCGGTGGCCAAAAATCCGTGAGCTTGGGCAAGCGCATCAGCTCGCACTATGCCAAAGAGTCATTTCAGGCGGTCGCCAGAGGTGCGAGATTCATCGTTGATCCACGGTGTTGGAAGCGAGCGAATTCCCTCGCCCTGAAGCGACAATTGCGCGGCTGGTCAAATCCGCTGAACAGAATGCACACCAACGGTTGCGGCGATTTCACTTTAATGTCGCGCGAAGACTGGGAGAAGTTGGGCGGGTACGCCGAGTTAGAGATCTTCTCCTGGCACCTCGATTCGCTGCTGGTCTTTGCCGCGTATCACTCCGGCATTTTGGAGAGCGTGGTCCCGCATCAGTTGTATCACATCGAGCATCGTGGCGGCTGGACGCCCGAGTCCGCCGAAGCCCTCTGGGATCGCTTACGTGCCAAGGGAATTCCGTTCCTGACAAACGAAGACCTGGACATGCTCCACGATCGGATTCGCGAGACCGACGGCGTCTACGAATTCAACGGTAGTGATTGGGGCATGGCGAATCTCGATCTGCCGGATCACGTCATTGCCGCAAGTGGTTCCCAATCGCACGTCACTCAAGCTGCCTGATTGGAGCACTGCCACTTTCAATCTCACGCGAACATATGACCCACAAAGTTCAGGAAGCAAGCCATGTCAAAAAACTCCATTTTCGATAAGTTCTCCGCCCAGCGTCAGGCTGATCCAGATGGCATGCACACGGACTTTATCGGAGTCCGCACAAGCATGGAGTTTGGTTGCTTTTCCAATCCAGGGCTGGTCGAACAGATGCCGCCTGTGGACGAAGACTACCTGGAGTGGATCGACATTCTGGAGTCCGCGGACTATGCCAAGGACCGGTTCGTAATGGTAGAGTTGGGCGCCGGTTACGGTCGTTGGGGCGTTCGTGGAGCGCTTGCGGCGCGGCAGGCAGGCATCAAGGACATCTTCATTGGCTTCGCCGAGGCTGAGCCCGTCCATGTCAAATGGCTCAAGCAGCACGCGGCCAACAACGGCTTGCGCGACGATGAGTTCCACCTCTACGAGGCCGCGGTTAGCGATAAAGATGGCTCCGTGGACTTTTATGTTGCCATGCCAGATGGAAGCGAAGGCAACAACCCGGCCGCATGGTACGGTCAGGCCAAAGCCAAAGACTATGAAGTGGTTGCCAGCCAAGATGTGCGCGGCAAGCATTCCGCTGGCCAGACGCATGCCACGCAGTCGGCCGAATCCGAACTTTATGAAGGGCACCGAGTGAAGACCTTCGCCACGGGTTGGAAAGCCGTGGAAGTTCGCCAGATGGCTGCCAACAGCGTGTTGCGGGACTTTGAGGTGATCGACCTGCTGGACATGGATGTACAAGGCGAGGAAGTCAAAATTGTCGCCGGTGCCGTCGATGAACTATGTGCTCGAGTCAAGCGTTTGCACATTGGCACGCATTCGCGCGAAATCGAATACGAGCTGTATCAAATTCTCAGTAAGCTTGGCTGGAAATGCCTCAGGGCTTATCCCTGCGGATCTTTGACCAAGACGCCATACGGTGACGTTCAATTTGTCGATGGTATGCAGACGTGGCTGAACCCGCGGTTGCTGCCGGTCGACGACTTTGAAGTTGAACAAGTCAATGTGCCGGAGAAGCCAGAGCCAGCAGAGGGACAGGAAGCGGCCAGCAACGCTTCAGGTCAGCAAGGACTGCTGATTGGAATCAAGTCCCGCATCAAGAGCCTGTTCGGACGCAAGGCCGCCTGAGATAAAGTCGTTTGAGATCTTTGACGCCTGAGATTCCGGCTGTTGTCTGGTCATTGACCAGTCACTACTCTCGATGCCGCTACTCTCCAAGCCATGGCACGTCATTGCGTTGGTAGCCGCAGCCGGTGAACTTTGTGAAGAAGACTTCAACCAGCGGGTGCGTGATAGGCAGGAACACATCATCCGCCTCAAGGCTGGTTTGCGCGGCGTAGGTCGTCAACGCCTGAGAATCGACCAGGATGTGATACCAAGGTTGGTTGCGCGGCGGCTGCGTCTTGTTCTTGCGATACCAAGACTCGGAAGCCAGGCATTCCGGATCACACTGCACGATCACGCCGCGGTACTGGTAGCGGCGGTGCTTCACCAAATCGCCCGGCTGAAATTCCGGTGCAGTGGGAACAGGGGCGATCATGCGTGTCGATGAGTTGGGTGTCGTTTTGATCAGGGCGAGTTTGATAACTGTCGTTCTTACACGCTCATTCTCCCACGCCCGATACAAACAGAAAAGCCGATTCTTACACACCCGAGTCAGTGCTTGATCGCTCAATCATTGACAGGATGATCGTGTCGATCCATTCAAATCATGGTTGTTTTTTGGGGGAATCGGCCGCGGGATCTTGCTTTGCTGCCAGCCAAACCAAGGGGTGCCGCAGCGGCAAATTGCGAAGAACTTCGTATGTTGTCGGGTCTGCTTCCAACTCTTTCCACGTTTCCAGCAATGTTGGATCCTGAAAGTGGATCGCCGCCAGGATCAGGCATGGGTGCCGCACTGGCCATTCGTCAAAGTAGGCCACATCCGGCTTGAGCGGCCAACTGGACTTATCGCGAACGTAGGGGGTGATGTAGTTCAACCCAATCCGCATACTCTGGCCGGACTCCGCTTTATATTCCCAGAGGTTATCGCCTTCGTCGGAGGCAATTTGCGCGACGCCGGCCATGGCATCGATAACGAACAACGAATAACCATACGGCTTGGTGCGGCCAAGTTCGTTGGGGAAGCTGCCGTCTTTGGCCATTTGATTGACCAGAAAGTTTGACTGGAAGTTCTTACGGATCCATGTCAGCAACTCCTGGTCATCAACCAACGTGGCGAACGCGGCCGCCTGCATGGACCAGCAGACTCCGTGGTTGTTGTCTTCCGCCTTCTCGGTCAATCCGTAGGGATGCGTTGTCAGCCAATCCAGGTATCGGCGGAACCAGGTCCGAACAGCCGCCTGGTCCTCGTCCGCAAATGACTCGCTCCGCTCCAGCACCTTGGCCGCAAGCGCCACCTCCGTCAGGTGCAGGGTATCGATCACGCCAATCCCACGCCCGGTGTGCCGACCTTTGATGGCCTGGGCGTAGAGCAAGTGCGGGTTCATCAATGTTTCCGTTTCAACAAACCACGCATTCAAGTGCATGACAGCCGCCTCGGCATATTCTTCGTCCTTGGTGAGCAAATAGGCGGACGTCAGCGTGCCCATGATTTCGCTCAAGCGAATCATGGATTGCCGGTGCGCGATGAAGTTATCGGGGTTTGATTCGCCATCACGGCGAATGTATGGCCCTTCTGGATCATCGGGGTTCGGCCACCAATAGTCGCCTTCGGAATAGAAGTCGTGCGGACCGCCAGCGCTGCGTTCGCAGATATCGGCGGTGACCGTGCGCGGCTCCGCCTGCAGATATTCTTTGGCCTTAGCGAGAATCCGCGGCCGTTCGATTTCCGCAACCTGTTGGTAAGTAACCTGGCCAATCGCCGATTGGCAACACAGCAAGGCCCAGGTGATGCCAACGACCAGAAGACTGGCGCTTGGAATGCCTGTTCGGCGGCGGTGATGAGATCGAATCATGATCCACTTCATCGAGGAACTCTTGCAGACGTTTGTTTATGTCGTATTCCCATTCGCAAAGGTGGGCCGTTCTTTTTTCGCAGTGAATGAAGCGCCAGCGTGTTGTACCGCTCTAGTGTATCATCGCGATGAGGGGATTGGTTTTCAACAAACTCAGGGCATGTTGAGTTCTTGTGCTAATCCGTCTTTTCAGCCGTCTGATTTGAGTATCTCCGTGTCGCACCAGCCGACGAGCACAGTGTGCGGGCTGGCCCAAACACAGTCTTCTCGCGCACCAAAACGGCACATCGGTGAAGAAGCAATTGCGCTGATGGCGGGTGAACCGCTACACAACCGTTGCAGGGTTGGCCAATCGCTCCCCACGGACGAGGAGTGGAGTACAACAGGGGATCGTGGCGCGAAGTTGCGGGATGTGATGCGCATGATTGTGATACGCAATCGCATGATGCGGGGGGCGTGCCCAGCAAAGAGCTTTTGTCATACGCGCGCTAGCGGGCAGCCCAAACTTGAGCGGAGCAGGCGGTACACCTCCCTCACCCTAGCCTCCAGTCTCTAGCCTCTTCTCTCCCCCACGTGCAGCGCGGAATTGACCATCAACACTTTGGCCCGGCCGTTGGGCTTGCAGCGAATGATATTGATCCCGCAGTTGTCTTGATACACGCTGCGGCCGCGGGCGGGAGGGATGTCCAGCAACGACGCGATGTACGCGCGATTGACGACGTTGTGCGCCACGGCCACGATGGTCTTGCCGGCGTTGGCAGTTGTGATCTCCGCGATTGCCGGGGCAACTCGCTCCACAAGTTCGCGGAGGTTCTCGCCGCCGGCGTAACCGTGCGTCGCGGGATCGTCTTGAAACTGGCGGTACCGCTCAGGTTGCTGAGCTTCAATCTCCGGCCAGGTCATGCCGCTCCAGTCGCCTGTATCGCACTCGGCCAGGCCAGCGACGTGTTGCACGCTCAGCCTGTGCGGCGCGGCGATAGCTTCGGCCGTTTCGCTCGCCCTCACCAACGGACTAGAAAAAACCGCGGCGATGGGAAATGCCGACAGCAAATCGGCAGTCGCGGCGGCCTGACGTTTGCCTGTTGCGGAAAGCCCGTCGTTGGAACTTTGACCTTGAATGCGTGGCGGGTTGAGTTCGTTATTCGCCGTAGCTCCGTGCCGAATCAAGTACAGGTGGCAAAATTCAGGATCGTTCGGCAATGGATACATTCTAGAAAACGGATTGAAGAAGGCGTTGATGGTTGGCCACAGGCCGGTGACCTGCGGCATTCGTCGCCCGGCATTGATGCCTTGGGCGATCGTTCGTACCATATCTGGCCAACAGTCCAGGGAAAACCCCGGACCACTCGCCGGAATGCCAATCACATATTTCCTCCGTTTGGGCGGCTATTGCTCGCGCTTGTTCTCGCCATGCACACATTTATTGGAATCATGCTGGTCGTGATTGTTTCGTTCCTGGTTACGGCGTTAGCCGCACGCGGAATCGTTGGCGATTGACGCAGCGAATTGGCGCGGAGTCGATGGTCCGTCGCGCGCCCTGCTTCACATGAGAACGGAAAGCTCGCGGAGGCAGGCTTCGCGCTCGCCCCTTTCTGTTGCCAGCCCGCTATTGTGCGCTGATTTCTTCCCCCTGCCGCAGGTAGCGTTCGCGCAGATGGGCAACCAGATACTTAGGGCTTAGCGGTTCGCCGGTCACGGCCGTCAAGAATCCGTCGACATCGACGAGAACACGGCGGCCGGGGACAGAATCAGGCGATGCTTTTTTGAGGGTTTCTTGTCCCCTCGCGTTTCTCCCCAACGGTAACTGCTTGTGAGGACCGCGACATCGCACGCGGCCCGATCTCAAAGCCAAATCTCAAACCCCAAACCGCAATGCCCAACCAAAGGGGAACAATATGAACACTCGAATCACTCACTTGTTTGGTTTCGCCTTGGCCGCTTGTGTCGTCCTGGCTGCTTCTGCGGCGGCGAACGCACAGCAGAGCGAGCAGGGCGGCAACCCTGTGGTCACTGCTTCCAGTAACCCTGTCCGCGGCATACTGCCCCAAACCCCAGGACAGCCAACCAGCATGAGATGCGCCTGCGGTCGCCACAACATCTCCGTGTACCCCGGCTCCTTCCGCACCTTCAAAGAGGTCTTTTATGACTCGCGCGGAAGTGCATACCTCATTCGCGGCTGCACCTGGAATTCCCTTGGAAAGCCGCATCGCCAAGTCATTGGGCCGGGCCGCTGGATCATGTTCCCCCGCAGAGGAAGCATGCCCGGGTCTCGCACCGAAGGATGCTGGCCAACCGGCAAAGCGCAACCGCAAGAAACAGAATCCCCAGCCGCACATGCCGCTGAAGTGCTGACAGACCAAATCGGCCAGATCGTCGATAGCGTCAAGAAACTGTTCGAGCTCGGCGACCGCTAAGTCAACACAACAACAAACGAACTTTGCAGCGGCACACTTTGGTGCACCGTTGGAGGCGCTTCGGTCATTTTGGCCGGGGCGTCTTTCTTTCGTCGCGAAGAAACGAATGCCCTATGCGAGCAAACCCAACGTATGCTGCGGAATCGCGGACCACCGCTTTCGCCCAAGTCCTCCCAATCACAAGAGTTCCTAAGTCCCGCCCGCTGCGGACTTTAGCCGCTGATCGCTCCGCAATCGCAGATCCTCAATTGGCCGCCACTGGCGAAACCTACCCAAATTCCTATATTGGTGAGTTTCCGCCCGCCCGTTGTCGCACTCGTCGACGGGCGGTTCTGTTTTTCAGGCCTGCCTGAATCGGAAATCTTCACTTCACGCACATCTCACCTGAACATCCGCATGTCGTCCACAGCTGCCCGGCCCGCTGACCAACATCGCTCCCTGACGGACGAGCGCGTGCTGGTGCTGGACTTCGGCAGCCAAACCACACAGCTGATTGCGCGCCGCGTTCGCGAAGCCAACGTTTATTGCGAGATCGTCCGGCACGATATCTCGGCCGAACGCATTCGCGAACTGGCTCCCCGCGGCATCATCCTCTCCGGAGGTCCGGCAAGTGTGTACGCCGCCGGCGCTCCCAAGGCGGATCCGGAAATCTTTTCGCTGGGCATTCCCATCCTGGGCATTTGCTATGGGCTGCAACTTGCTTGCGAAGCCCTGGGCGGCGAGGTCAAGCACTTTGAAGCCCGCGAGTTTGGCCGCGCTCATTGCCAGATTTCCGCGGAAGACGATCCGCTCTTCGCCAACGTGCCTGATGAGACCGATGTCTGGATGAGCCACGGCGACCAGGTCGCGCGAATGTCGGACGATTTCATCCCGCTGGCCAAGACCAAGACCTGCCCCGTCGCGGCCGTCAAACATCGCAGCCAGAAACTCTACGGCTTGCAGTTTCACCCGGAAGTCACGCACACGCCCATCGGTCGCCGACTGCTCAGCAACTTTGTGCTGGAGATCTGCGGCTGCAGCGGAAGTTGGCGGCTGGAAGATTTCGCTGAGGAAACCATCAAGCAACTCCGCGAACGCGTTGGCGACGCCCGTGTGATCTGCGGGCTGTCCGGCGGCGTTGATTCCTCCGTCACTGCGGCGCTCTTGTACAAAGCCATCGGCTCGCAACTTTCCTGTATCCTGGTCAACAACGGGCTGCTGCGACGCGACGAGGCCACGCTGGTGATCAACGAGTTCACCAAACACTT
This sequence comes from uncultured Planctomycetales bacterium, assembly GCA_937982665.1. Classification (GTDB taxonomy): domain Bacteria; phylum Planctomycetota; class Planctomycetia; order Pirellulales; family S012-138; genus CALJLD01. The sequence continues at coordinate 10,409 of CALJLD010000060.1, read as the reverse complement.
CAAGACGGATCTGCATGTTGTTGATGCTGAGGATCGCTTCCTCAACGCCTTGGACGGCGTTGTTGATCCGCAGGAAAAGCGCCGAATCATTGGACATCAGTTCATTGATTGTTTCGCGGCGGAAGCGGACAAGATTGAAAACGCGCACTACCTCGCCCAAGGCACGCTCTACCCGGACGTGATCGAAAGCGGTGCGGCCAAGGATGGACCGGCGGCTACCATCAAGTTGCATCACAACGTCGGCGGCTTGCCGGAAAAGCTCGACTTCGAATTGATTGAGCCGTTGCGCGATTTGTTCAAAGACGAAGTTCGTCAGCTTGGTCTGCAATTGGGCTTGCCGGAGGAGATCGTCTGGCGGCACCCGTTCCCAGGGCCGGGTCTCGCCGTCCGCTGCCTGGGCAAAATCACACGCGAGAAGCTGGAAACGCTCCGCGCGGCGGATCACATCGTGATCGAAGAGATCAAAGCCGCGAACCTCTACCGCGAAACGTCGCAAACGTTCGCCGTGCTGCTGCCGCTGCAATCGGTCGGCGTGATGGGCGACGCCCGCACGTACGAAGCCACCGTGGCGGTCCGCAGCATCAACACGGACGACTTCATGACCGGCGACTGGTCACGCCTGCCCTACGATGTCCTGGCCACCATCAGCACGCGGATCATCAACGAAGTCACCGGCGTCAACCGCGTGGTCTACGACATCAGCAGCAAGCCCCCCGCGACGATTGAGTGGGAGTGATGCACTGCAGACTTCTATGACTTGGAGCCATGGAACGGAGCCCTTGGCTCAGCAAGTACTCCCATGGTCTTGCGCGGTTGGCCGCGATGACTTTGGGGCAGCAGCTAGCTTTCCTTGAGCGCCGTGACGATGTCAACCACGGCCGCTTTGCCGTCGGCCTTGAGCATGAGCGTGTTGTCCATCGCAAAGAGCGGATTGGCAATCCCGGCGTAACCAGGGCTGAGGCTACGCTTGATGACCACCACCGTGCGGGCTTTGTCGACGTCGAGAATCGGCATGCCGGCGATGGGGCTCTGCGGATCCGTGCGGGCGAGTGGGTTGACCACGTCGTTGGCGCCAATCACCAGTACCACATCCGTTTCCGGGAACGTGGGGTTGATCTGATCCAGATCCTTAAGCTTGTCGTACTCCACATCGGCTTCGGCCAGCAGGACGTTCATGTGGCCAGGCATGCGGCCGGCAACGGGGTGAATGCCGTATTCCACTTCCGTGCCGCGACGTTCCAGTTCTTGCGCCATTTCGCGCACCGCGTGTTGCGCTTGAGCGACGGCCAGACCATAGCCGGGAACAACCACAACGCGTTGAGCAGACTCAAACATCATGGCAACTTCTTCCGGCGAGGTCCATTTGACCTTGCCTTCGTAGATGTCGTCAGAGGGACCTTCGCCGTCAGCCGCCATCACGCCGAACAAGACGTTGAACAAAGAGCGGTTCATCGCCTTGCACATGATGGTGGTCAGGATCACTCCGGAAGCGCCAACGAGCGAACCGGAAATGATCAACACGCTGTTTTCCAGGACAAAGCCCGTCGCCGCGGCTGCCAGTCCGGAATAGGAGTTAAGCAGCGCGATCACAACCGGCATATCGGCGCCGCCAATGGGCACAACCAGCAACACGCCCAAAGCTCCTGCCGCGACGACGATTCCCCAGAAGCTGAGGTTTCCGCCAATGCCAACGGGATCAAGGACGAGTGAGACGGTCAGCAAGATCGCAACCAGGATCAGTCCGGCGTTAACCGCGTAATGGAACTTGATCTTGAACGGCTTCTTGAACCAGATCTCTTGCAGTTTGCTGAAGGCGATGAAGCTGCCAGTCAGTGTGAGCGCACCAATCAAGCCGGAGGCCGCGCCGGCAATCGCCGTATCGACGCCGAGGAAATCCATTCCGCTTTGCGCGAAGTCGGCATCGGCGGCTTTCTTCGCGGCGTATTTGCCAGACTGTTTTAGCAATTCCGCACCGGCGACCAACGCCGAAGCGGCTCCGCCGAGACCATTAAACAAGGCCACCATTTGCGGCATGGCGGTCATTTGGACCCAGCGAGCGAGAAACGCGCCAACGCCGGCCCCAATCAAAACGCCAACGATGATCAGCGTAAAACTGACAACTTCTGTTTTGCACAACGTGGCGATGACGGCCACCAACATGCCCAGCGCGCCAAGCATGTTCCCGCGGCGCGCGGTCTTGGGATGCGTGAGCCCCTTGAGGCCGAAGATGAACAACGCCCCGGCGACAAGGTAGGCCAGATTTATCCAAGCACTGGGATCGCTCACTTGCCGTCCTTTCGTCGAAACATGTGCAGCATGCGGTCCGTGACCAGGAAGCCGCCGACGACATTCACCATCGCCAGGATCAGCGCGATCATTCCCAGCACCGCGGCGAAGGTCACATTCTCGGAACCCGCGGCCAGCACAGCGCCCACCACGGCGATGCCGCTGATGGCGTTTGAGCCAGACATCAGTGGGGTGTGCAATGTCGGCGGGATCTTGGTGATGATCTCAAAGCCTACGAACACGGCCAGGACAAAGATGGTTAAGCCGGTGATGAAATCCATCAGTCATTCCCCTCGCTTTCCTGTGTCGCGTTGTCGCCAGCTTCCGAGGTCTCCACGGCGGCTGTCGATTCCAGCGGCGGCAACTCCAGGCTTTCACGAACTTGTGGATGCGCCACTTCGCCATCGCGAACAATCAGCGTTTCGCGAGTGATCTCGTCATCCATGTCCAGCTTGAAAGTGCCGTCTTCAACCAGGTGTAAGAGCAGCGTCGAGATATTCTTCGCGTACATCGTGCTGGCATCGAAGGGCACCTGTGCCGGCAAATTCACCGGACAGACGATGGTGACGCCGTTGTGTGTCACGGTTTCGCCAGGCTTCGTCAGAGCACAGTTACCGCCCCGTTCCGCGGCCAGGTCAACAATCACGGAACCTGGCTTCATGCGCTCGACCATTTCCTGAGTTACCAGGATGGGAGCTTTGCGGCCAGGAACAGCGGCGGTTGTGATGACAACGTCGTTTTCTTCCATCGCCTGCAGCATCATTTCGCGCTGCTTGGCCAGGAACTCTTCTTTGGCTTCCTTGGCGTAGCCGCCGGTTCCTTGGGCTTGCGACGTATCCAGGTCAAACTCCAGGAACTTGGCACCCAGGCTCTCGACCTCTTCCTTGACAGCCGGGCGAATGTCATAGGCACAAACGACGGCTCCCAGCTTACGGCAACTGGCGATTGCCTGCAGGCCAGCGACGCCTGCACCCACGATGAAGACTTTCGCGGGCGCCATGGTCCCGGCGGCCGTCATCATCATGGGAAACATCTTGGGCAGATTACTGGCGGCCAAGAGTGCGGCCTTGTACCCGGCAACGGTCGCCATGGAACTGAGGGCGTCCATGGACTGGGCCCGTGTGATGCGGGGGATGGTCTCCATGGAATAGAGGGTTGCGCCAGTCTTGGCGAACTCCGCGACTTGTTGCGGTTCGCCCAGCGGTTCGCAAAAGCCGATCACGGTTTGGTTTGAAGATAGGTACTGCAGGTCGTTCGCCCCGGCGTCGGGATTGGCGCCGGCAACTCGAACTTGCAGCACAATGTCCGCGGCGAAGACTTCGGACCGGTCGGCGGTGACCTTCGCCCCGCGGCGTTCATATTCGGAATCCTGGAAGCCGGCCGCTTTTCCAGCGTCGTGCTCCACCAGGACTTCAAAGCCTTTCTTGGTCAGCGGCATCAGCGCATTGGGAACCAACGCGACCCGGTGCTCGCCTGGAAACGTCTCTTTTGGAATGCCAATTCTCATGCTTCACGCAGTGGTTTGAGGGCGAAGCATTTCGCCTCGAGATCAAAGAAACATAGCCTGAAATCGGTCGTAGCAGCGTCCTTGCGGCCCAAAAGACGCCTGACCCAGCCAGGGGACGCGTTGGCGGTCAGCATGGGCTGACAACGCCGTTTGTCCCCGTTTGAGGGAACTTGCGAAATGAATGGTCTGAAACAGCAGAGATGGCCGGCGGCGAGCGTCTCTCTGCCAACACACTATTGCTCGTAAAGTGTGGGAACAAGGGGTCTTGATGCCGTCTTGAGATTGCGATAAGTTGCTTGTTTTTCACCATCTAGGGCAAATCCGGCCATGCCGTGCTGGCGGCCGGGAGCAAGCCAAAACTGGCGGACCAAAATGACCACGTATCAAGCAAAACCAGGCGAGATTGAAGCCAATTGGTGGATTATCGACGCCGAAGATCAGGTCGTCGGTCGTTTGGCTTCCGAGATCGCTATGATCCTGATGGGAAAACATCGCCCCACTTATACTCCGCACGTGGATACGGGCGACTTTGTTGTGGTCACCAATGCTGACAAAGTGGTGTTCACTGGCAAGAAGTGGCAACAAAAGCGGTACACCTGGTACACCGGCTATCCGGGCTTGCGTGAAGAGACAGCGGAAGCCCGCAAAGCCAAGAAGCCGGAGATGATTCTCTCCGAGGCTGTTCGCCGGATGCTTCCCAAGAATAAGCTGGCTCGCAAAATGTTGGCCAAGCTCAAAGTGTATGCCGGCGCGGACCACCCGCATCAATCGCAAGCGCCGCAGCCTTGGGCGATTGGCCGAGTTAAAACGGGCGCTGGCGCATAACGAAACACAATTAGCACGAATACAATTAGCAATCGCAGCAGCGAAAGCTCAAGCAAACAATCGAGAACACGCGGATCAATAACAGATGGCGACTGCACAGCAAGACTCTTTGGGCACCGGCCGACGCAAGACCTCCGTCGCGCGGGTTCGCATCCGTCCTGGGAATGGCCAGATCACCATTAACAAGCGCGAGCTCAAAGAGTTCTTCCCCGTTCAGCAACATCAGAATGCCGTGATGGCGGCGCTGAATGCCACGGAAGAAGCCGGCAAAGTGGACGTGATTATTCGCGTGCACGGCGGCGGCATGACGGGTCAAGCCGGTGCTATCATGCTCGGCATTGCTCGCGCGTTGCGAAAGTACAATGAGGAGCATTACGAAGTCCTAAAGGATCAGCACTTGCTGACTCGTGACGCCCGCAAGAAAGAACGCAAGAAGTACGGTCTGCATGGCGCTCGCCGCGGCACGCAGTTCTCCAAGCGTTAATCGCGTTCGCCAGCTTGCGTTTAAAGACGATCATGCAAAAGCGGCGTTCCCAATCTCGGGGACGCCGTTTTTCTTTGCGCAATCAGTCCGCGGGAAAATGCAGATGCGGTGAATGCGTGTACGTTGCGGCGGTCCTTCGCCAGCAGGGCTTGCAACGTTGTGCATGCCACAACAGCAGTCACCTGAACATGATGTGCTTTGTGGTTAGTGGTTCTGTGCCCAATGCGAAGTTGCGTTGACTGCGCGCATTCGGTTCTTGATCGCCCTGGACTTTGTTAAGGGCATTCAGTATCGTCCCGCCCCACTTTCCCTTGTGGCGAACCTTCTTTTTGGCACTAATTGAGGACGCGGATGGCGCCTTCCGGCGGAAACTCCGCGCGTCCGCTTCTTTCGCGCGGACGCGATTTGATCCTGCCCGTTGGCTTAATTGCCAGCGTGCTGGTGATCCTCGTTCCGTTGCCGCCGCTGTTGATGGACGTGATGCTGGCCGCCAACATCACGTTGGCCGTCATCATGTTGTTGACGACCATCTATGTCCGCACGCCGCTGGAATTCTCGATCTTTCCGACGTTGCTGCTGGCCTCCACGCTTGGGCGGTTGGTACTCAACATTGCCACAACGCGATTAATTCTCACCCGCGCCGGCGATGCCGGTTTGTCCGCAGCCGGCGAAGTGATTCGCAGCTTTGGTCAGTTTGTGGCCGGAGATAAGGTCGTTGTCGGGCTGATCATTTTCATCATCATTGTGCTGATTCAGTTTGTCGTCATCACCAAGGGCGCCACGCGCATCAGTGAAGTCGCCGCGCGGTTCGCATTGGATGGAATGCCGGGACGGCAAATGGCCATCGATGCGGACTTGAACGCAGGCATCATTGACGAACACGAAGCCCAACGCCGCCGCTCAGAGATCACACGTCAGGCCGACTTCTTTGGCGCAATGGATGGTGCCAGCAAGTTCGTCCGTGGCGATGCCATCGCAGGCATCATGATCACGTTGGTGAATATCATCGGCGGGCTGTTGGTGGGAACGATTGAAGCCGGGATGGGTCTTTCCGACGCGGCTTCCTTGTTCACACTGCTGACCATTGGTGATGGCCTGGTCAGCCAGGTTCCGGCATTTCTGGTTTCCGTGGCCGCGGCCTTGTTGATTACACGAAGCACGGACAGCACCAACCTGCCGTCCGAATTCATCAAGCAGTTGTTCTCTCGCCCTGAAGCGTTGGCCGTGGCCGGCGGTTTCCTGGGGATTTTGGTGTTCACGGAACTGCCTGCCGCGCCGTTGTTCTTGATTGCCAGCTCCTGCGGCATCTTGGCGGTGGTTCTTGTGCGTCGTAACAAAGCAGCTGCAGAAGAGGCCGCGCAGAAGAAGGAAGAGAAGCCCAAGCCGCCGGAAGAGCGGATTGAGGACTACCTGGTTGTGGATCCCATGGAAGTGGAGATTGGTGTCGGGTTGATTCGCCTGGCCGATCCCAACCGCGGCGGTGATCTTCTCCAACGCATTCAAAGCATTCGTCAGCAAGTGGCCGCGGACCTCGGCATCATCATGCCCAAGGTACGGATTCGCGATAACTTCCGGCTGGAGCAAACCGGCTACCAGATCAAGATCGCCGATGTTGCCGTTGCCAATGGCGAATTGATGCCGGGCCGATACCTGGCGCTCGACTCTGGCGCAACTTCCGGCGAGATCCAAGGTCAAGCCACCAAGGACCCCGCGTTTGGCACCGATGCCACGTGGATTGAAGCCGGGCAAGTTGATGACGCCAAGATGAAGGGCTTCACCGTTGTGGAACCCACCAGCGTGTTGGCCACGCATGTGACCGAAGTTGTGCGCAGACATGCCGACGAATTGCTCACTCGCGATGCGACCAAGCATCTGGTTGACGAGTTGAAGAAGAATTCGCCGGCGGTTGTGGATGAGTTGGTGCCAAAACAAATGACTGTGGCGGAAGTGCAGCAAATCTTGCAGATGCTGCTCCGCGAAGGTGTCTCGATCAGGCCGCTGAGCATCATCCTGGAAGCCTTGGGCGATGCCGCTGGCCGCGTGGGCAAAGACCCGGTCCTGCTGACCGAGCACGTGCGACATCGCCTGGCGAGAACGATTTGCAGCCGCTACCGCGATGCGGAGAACCGCTTGTACGTGGTCACGCTGGATCCGGCCTTGGAAGATCGCATTCGAGCAGGCATCGAACACAGCGAGCGAGGGCTGTTCGTCCGGATGTCGCCGCCAGCGGTGCAGGTGACTTGCGAGCGAATCAGCAAAGAACTCAACAACCTGGCCGCGCAAGGGCGTTCGCCTGTCGTGCTGGTCAGTCCGCAAATCCGCGCCGGCTTGAAGCAACTCACGCAATCACACCTGCCTCACCTTGTGGTGCTGAGCTACACGGAAATCACACGCGACACGGTGATCGAGTCCGTCGGCATGGTCACGGACGCGGTCGCGGCGAATTAATCGCCAACGCTACAAGACAACAAGCGAACATCAACACCTGACAATCGGGACTTCAAAACCGGAGACCTGACCTTGAACGAGAACACACAAGTCAAAACATATCGGGCAGCTTCCATGAGCGAAGCCCTGGCCATGGTACGGCGAGAGCTGGGACCCAACGCGGCCATCTTGCAAACACGCAAACGTCGCGGGATCTTGGGCTGGGTGCCTGGCGGATACCGCGTGGAAGTCACGGCTTCCGCCAGCGTGAATGTGCCCAGCCGCTTTGGTGAGAGTGCTGAAGACGCGCCTGCGTCCATTGCCAGCGAGCTTGGAACGAGCGAACTGCCAGCGAGCATCCTTCCGCAACAGGCGGAGAACTTCGCAGCCAGCGGCGGCGAGTTAGGAGCGGACTTGCAACGGCGGATCAATGACCTGCAATCGATGGTCAATGATCTTTGCCAACGCTCGGCGGCGTCTGGTCGACAAGATGTTCCGCAAGAGCTATTTCAACTCTACGCGGACTTGATTGAGTCAGAGATTCCTGAGGAGTTGGCGCGCGAATACATCGAACGCATCCGCGCCGAGGCGACGCCTGAGGAACTTGCTGATCCGCTGATGGTCAAAGCGCACGTGGCGCGGATTGTCGAAAGCGAGATTGCAGTGCGGGGCCCCATTGAGTTGGAGCCGGGCCGCAGGCATATCGTGGCGCTCGTCGGACCAACCGGTGTAGGCAAGACCACCACCATCGCCAAGCTGGCGGCCAACTTCCGCCTTCGCGATAAACGCAAAGTCGGTTTGATTACGGTCGATACCTATCGTATCGCGGCCGTTGAGCAGCTACGCACCTATGCGGACATTATTGACTTGCCGATGCAAGTGGTTTCCAGTCCGCGGGAAATGCGGGAAGCGGCCAGCCGCATGTCCGGAATGGACCTGATCCTGATGGACACCGCCGGACGAAGTCCGCGCGACGAAGTGAAGATCCACGAGCTCAAAGACTTCCTGCACGAGGCGCAAGCCACGGATGTGCACCTGGTGCTAAGTGCCGTCACTGGCGCCAGCACGTTGGTCCGCACGGCCGAACGCTTCAAAGTGGTGGGAGCGCGGGGGCTCATCCTTACCAAACTTGATGAGACAACCGAGATGGGGAACTTGCTCCCGCTGTTGCGGACTGGCGACTTCCCACTCAGCTATATCACCAACGGGCAGAACGTACCGGACGATATCGAAGCCGCCCAGGCGCGGCGTTTGACGCGACTGATGTTGGCGTCAGAAGAGGAGACCGCCGCACGAACCGCTGCGGCCAAATGGGTGTAATCTCAACTTGTTTTCGTTCTTGCAAGAAGAGACTCAACGACGGGAAGTTGCCAAACAAATATTCGCTTTCTGCTTGATGGAAACTGACCATGTACGGCGATCAAGCCTATGCCCTGCGCGAACTCGTGAAGCGGAAGTCTGATGGCGCCGCTCCGGCGAGGGCGGGCTATCTCGTCGTCACCGGCGGTAGCGCCGAAGTGGGAAGCACCAGCGTGGCGAGAGCCATTGCAGCAGTTCAGGCTGATCAGGAGCTAAAGACCCTGTTGATTGACGCCGCGGCGGACGCTGGCGCATCCGCAGTTCTGGGGATGTCATCGCAAGTGGCGCTGCCGGAAGTGATTCAAGACATCAATCAGGCTCCCGCCGCGATTGGACGCGGCCCCGGCCAGGCGTTCTTTTTACCAACGCACGCGGTGCCTGCGGAAGTGACAACAGACCAATGGCAGGAGATTGCGAGTTCTGTTTCACAAGTGGCAACGCAAATTTGTGGCGGCTTTGACACGGTCATTGTTGACTGCGGCAATGTGGCGACATCGCGCTGGTGCCCGGTGTGGGACCATGCCGCGCATGTGCTTGTGGTGACTTCGGACACGGACGAAAGCATCATGGGAGCTTACGCCGCGGTCAAAACGCATCTGCCAACACAATGCCGGGATATTCGCATTCTGGTCAATGGCGCGGCCAACCGCGCATCCGCCGAACAAACTTGGGGACGTATCGCCGCCGCGGCGAAGCGCTTCCTGGGAATCACACTTGGCTTTGCCGGGTATTTGCCGCACGTGACCAGCGGCTCCGCGCAAGATGCTTTGCATCCGGCGCTGGAGCATGACGCCACGGCGCGGCTTTGTTTACGACGGATCTTGAGTGATCTGGATGTATGGCAACAACGCAACGCCGAGAGCGCCGCCAGTGAATGCACTTAGCTTGCTGTACTTGTTTGCCTGACCGGAAAAGCCAACCGAATAACCGCAATGCGAAATTTTTCTAAGAATTGAAGTCGCAATGACCGATCAATACACAGTGCCAAGTCGCGCTTTGCGCCACCGTCCCTCATCTGTCCCAAGCCGTTACGCAGATGGCGTCCATCAGTCGCAGCTTTGCGGGTGTTCTCGCAATCGTGGCATTCCTCGTCACGCTCTGTCGAGGTGTCAGTCAATCGCATGCGGCCAGCGATGCTATAGCCAACGCCTTGATGGCAATGGCGGTGTTTGCAGTGATCGGAAAACTGATTGGTTGGATTGCCGAACGCTCACTGGAAGAGAGCGTGAAGCAAACCGTCCTGAGCAAGGATCGCTAATAGCAAACCGGTGTACCGCGCGGAGACGTGCTGCAAGTGGCTTGTGGTTGGTCACAGGCAAAATTGCGTAACAAGTTGTCCTGGCACACACCCCCTAACTTGAAACAGCGATGAGTCGGCCAAGGAAGGCCGCCTGCAGCAACGCCAACGTCACGTACGCGGCAGCTGCTGAATATCACGGAGGATGAAATGGCATCAGTCACAACCGCGCCCGCTCTCGACATTCCGATTCAAGAGCTTTGGGAACGATACAAGGCGGACAT
>CALJLD010000059.1 GCA_937982665.1 uncultured Planctomycetales bacterium | reverse complement strand
GCCACTCTCGACCAGCTTTTTGGCCTCGTCCTCATTTTTAGCTTTGCCTTCAAAAATCAACGCGCCGGTGATCGCCCCGCGCATAGGGCCGGAGGCGCGCTCCCAGGTGATTGGCGGGCCGGCGTGCAGTTGCAAGGCGAGGATGCCGTCGCTCTTGGCGTTATCCGGATGATTGTCTGTGCAATCAAGGATCAGCTTGCCGTTGAGGTAGTGCCGCAGTCGCGAACCTTGGGCGATGATCACGACATCGTTCCAAACGTCCAGCTTGACGAGCTGTTCGAACTCTTCGTCTTCCATGAATTTCTGCTTGAGTTCTTTCTCGCCTTCAGCCGTCCATTCGAGCCGTTCGCCAATCATGCACATTCGCCCACGAGGGCCGCCTTCCTCATAGATGAAGCCCGGCACGTTGGGCAGCTTGTTCTCGTTGCGAATCTCATGCTGGTAGCCTCGGACAACCCAATCGTTGCGAACATTCCCTTCCGTGATGTGCTTGGACCGGTATTGAATGCCGGAGTTGTTGGTCGCGTTGCAGCGAAAAGAGAGCCGCAGCTCAAAGTCCTTTGTATTGCCTTCCTGCCAGATGAGAAATGTGTTGCCGTTGGCTCTGTTCTCGGCGGTGGTTTCACCTCGGATGGCGCCGTCCTTGACCGACCACAGCCGCGGATCGCCATCCCATCCGCTCAAGTCCTGGCCATTGAAGATCTGCTGCATGCCTTCCGGCTCAGGCGGAACCTGGCTTTCATCGCCCTGGGCAACCACGCGATCCGAGGCAACATCCTGACCGCCGCCTGTATCTTGAGCAACGGCAAGGCCGGAAAACACCAGAGCTGCGAACAGGGAAAGTGCACAACGCATTTCGATCCTCAACTTCATTTCAACGAATTCAACAAACACGCCCGACTGAGATCATACGCGGCAGAAGCGCCTCAATGCACGTACAATCAGAGAATTCTGCGTGGCAGCGGCTGTCCTAGAAATCGATGCCGGACGTAATCAGCGAAAGCATGCGGTAGATGATTGCACGCGATAGAATAATGGCTACAGAATAATGGGTATCATCGGCAACCGCTTGAGTGGTCAGCCAGAACCAGATTTATCCAACGCAAATGCTTCCTTCTTCTCGCACACCTGAAGGCGATTCCAACCGCTGCTTGATTTGCGGCAAGTTGGTGTGCCTTGCGCCTTCAACCGTGCCAACCCCAGATGCCCCGTGCCCTCACTGCGGCAGCTTGTTGTGGTTCGCTGACGCTCGGTCACAGGCGAAATCAACCCAAATGAACTCAGCCCCAGCGAAGTCAGCAAGCGTGCCGGAATACGCGTTGGCTGGCGCGAGCGAAGCGGACGCCGGAATCGAATATTTGCCAGATGCGGTCGCTGGCGATTCCAAGCCGTTTGATGGTTTTCTTCGTGGCGCGTGGCTGATCATTCCGGCACTGTTCAGCTTGATTGTTTACGAACATGATCGCTCCTTGTTAATCACCGGACTCTGGCTCTCTGGCATGCTCGCGTTTGGGCAACTTTTACTTCCGCTTGCTTTTGATGTTGGCCACCAGTTGCTTAAGCGATGTGACAATCTCTATCTGGGCGCTGCACTGGGGTGGAGTCTTGTGCCGGGCCCTCTGATCGGAGTTGTGTTCGGCACATTGATTCCCTGGAGCAAAGATTGCGGGTTCACTCCGGCAACCGGCGGTTTGCTGGGCTTGATTGCTGGTCCTTGCTTCGCGGCGGTTGAAGGTATTGCGATTGTTGCTTTGTTCCATCTCGCAATTGGCATCGCAACGAAAACAGGCTTCATGCCCAGCACGGCACACCACGGTGTGCCTTTTACGAGTGAATATCGTCCTCGTTCGTTGCGAGGCGCCCAGGATTTGCGGAATCATGACCTCAATTGAGCCTGTGACTACCGCCATCGCAGAAAGTGTGCCTGGGCTGCGTCGTTGTTAGGAATACGAGACTACATGAATTAACCGTTGAGCACTGCTGGATAAGGCGGACGAGCCAGCAGCGGCACCGAAACAACCCTCCTGCACTTCGCTACTTGTGATGTCAAACAATCGGGGAACGCTAGGGGCAGCGTTGGGTCTGTTGGTTTTGGCTGTCGTCTTTGGCTGGCAGTTCTTCAATCAGGCTGAAGACAAGAAGCCTGCTGAGAACGATCCCGCAAACAAGAGCGCCGCAAATAACAACGCCACAAATAGCAATGCCGCGCAACAGCCTGGCAACGGCAAGTTCCTAAAGGTCATCTCCGCGCGGGTGACCCGCATCGCCGATGGCGATTCGTTCACGTGCATTTCTGATGGTCAGGAAATCCGCGTGCGGATGTTCGGGATTGATTCGCCGGAGCGAGAGCAGCCTGGCTACGACGACGCGCGCGACGCTTTGCGTCAGGCAATTGACGGCAAGACAGTTGAACTGCGTGTTGTCGATGTTGATCAATACGATCGCCAGGTGGCGCGCGTCATTCTGCCTGCGGCAGGCGAGCGCGAGGAAGTCGACGTGAACCGACAGCAGATTGCGCAAGGTCGGGCCTGGTGGTATCGAACGTACGCTCCGGAGGAGGCTGATCTTGCCGAGGCGGAAGAATCCGCAAAAGCGGCCAGTCGCGGGATTTGGGAGGAAGCCAATCCGCTGCCTCCTTGGGAATTCCGTCGCCGCCAGCGAGAAAGCGGCCGATAGCCTCGCTTCGCTGCAATCGCTGGTTTCTAGCGCTACCCATTCTTGATGGCCATTCGTATGGCAGCCCACTGTTTTGCCTGAACAATGTCGGCACGCTAGGATTGATGTGTTGCCAGGCAACACGTTTTACAGCAAACGGCTTAAACCACGCGCTTGCTGGCGTTCTTACCGTCATTACGAATCGTGAGTTGATATGCCGCGTCGTAACCTGATCGTGCTGCTCATCACCGGCGTCATCACAATCTTCTGCTACCACAAAGCAGAAAGCATTGGGCGAACGCAGTACGGGCGGATGTTCTCCAACTTCGCCCAGGTGATGGATGAGATTGAAGATGGGTATGTTCGCGAAGTCGATCGCCAACAGTTGTTCGATACGGCGATGTCGGAGATGGTCTCGTCACTAGACGAGCATTCCAATTATTACTCCGCGAAAGAGTTGGCCGCGCTGCGCGAAAACCTGGACCGGCATTTCAGCGGCATTGGTATCCGAGTCTATGCCGATCCGGCAACCAACATGTTGGTCATCAGCACGCCAATCGTGGGCTCGCCAGGACATAAAGCCGGACTGGCGGCAGGCGATACGATTCTCGCGATCGATGGTGTTTCCACGCAAGACAAGACTTCGTCCGAATGCAGCGATCTGATTCGCGGAGAAGTTGGCACCACCGTCACGCTGACGGTCCAGCCGTATGGCGAAACCGAATCGGTCGACGTTGTTGTCGAGCGCGGCGACATCCTAATCCCCAGTGTGGAAGGTGATAGCTATCTGCCTGATGGCAGTTGGGATTTTCAGTTGGAGCAAGACCCGCAAATCGCGTACATCCGCTTAAACGCCTTTGTGGACGAGACGCTGGATTCGCTTTCGTTTGTGTTGACGGAATTGCGAAATCGAAACGTCAAAGGCGTTGTGCTGGACCTGCGGGACAACCCCGGCGGCAAACTGGAGATCGCCGTGGCCATGTGCGATTTGTTTTTGGATTCCGGCATGATCGTCAGCACGAAGGGTCGTGAGGGCATTCGCGAACTCTACGAAGCCAGCGCGGCGGGTACGGAGCCCAACTATCCCATGGCCGTGTTGATCAACAGTGACTCCGCCAGCGCAAGTGAAATCCTGGCCGCGGCTTTGCAAGATCATGGTCGCGCGGTTGTTGTCGGCCAGCGTTCGTACGGCAAAGGGAGCGTGCAAAGCGTGATGGAACTTGATAATGGTGATGCCGCGCTCAAGTTGACCATCGCCGAGTATCAGCGGCCGAGCGGCGAGAACATCCATCGCCACCCTGGCGATGACGAGAATCATGACTGGGGCGTTCGGCCTGATGAAGGCTACGAAGTTGAACTCACGCCAGAGGAATGGGCTCTGCTCCGACTGCAGCGTCAACGCCAGGACGTGTTTGACCCCACTGGCAGAACAACAGGACCGCCGACGGACGCCAACGGTGGGCCAATCCGCGCTCCGGACCCCACGCTGGTTGATCCGCAACTGCAGCGCGCGATCAAAGCGATCTACGACCAGATCCGCAGCCGCGCCGGGATCACGGAACCGGCGTAAGGCAAGAGCCTGGAACGGGGCGCAGCCGCATGCGTAAGAACAACTCTAAGCTAAAGGCCAGGTTGGTGCCGCGATTTGGTTTGCGCGCGATGCTGATGAGCATTCTCCTCATCGCCGTGGTTCTCGCTATTGCTTCACTCCAACAGCAGAAGCACAATGCGCTCGCTCAATTGAAAGATGCCGAGAACGCGCTAGCTCAATTGAAAACCAAAGAGGCTGTGCTTTCTCGATTTCAAGCCAAGGAAGCGATGCTCGCGCGATTGGACGCGCTTGGCGCTTCGCTGTTCTACAAGGGAAACCGAGGCGATCCGCTGTTGTATGACATGCTCGGAGAGAGGTACGCACTTGATCCGATTCGTGTCGAACTCTATCAGATTCCCTATATGCGTCCCGAGGAATTTGGTGATGACGACGCGGCGGCAATCGTCGTCTTAGAAGACCTTGAATGGCTTGTCTTGATGGACGCGACGAAATTGACCGACGCTGGACTCGCGCACCTTGGCAAACTGTCTCGATTGGAAAGGCTCGACCTTGAAGGCTCGGCGGTAACCGAGGCCGGCGTCGAGGCATTTCGGCGCGCTTACCCCAACGTCCGCGTGTATTCGGACTTTGATTGAACGCTGCGACGCACCCCAACTCAGTCGATGCGTAAGATCTTCCGCTCGATTGGAGTGGGGAACGGCGGCGAGGGGATTGGCAGCAAGCCGCCGTCGAGCGGAATCGGCGCGTAGCCTTCCGCGTGTGCATCGCCCGCAGCCGGCACCACTCCGGCATACGGATAGCCAGGACCAAACATGGTTTGGATCTCCGGCCACCAGGCGTGCGGCACAAAGGGCGAACCCCAAGCGTAGTTCGGAGCGTGCCAGGGGTAGTCAAAAGCGCGGCGATAATCGTATGGCCACATGCTGCCGTCGCGTCGGCAGCTGGAACATTGCGTGTAGGGATTGCCCACCCAATTGCCTGCCGCATAACCTCCGCCGCCATGACCGGCGCAGTAAGCGCAACCGCATCCCGTTTCCGAATTGGCATATGCCACGTCTTGTGAGATCACCGGCCCCGCTTGTGGCACGGCATGTGGATCAGCGTCCCCGGATTGATCCGAACTACTGGCTCCCAGAGAGCAGGCGATCAAGATTGCGATGGTTTTCATGCGTTGGGGGACGCGCTACCGCGCGAAGCTTTCGAGAACAGATCATGCAAACTCGCGACGAATGCGAGCTTGCTAACAACGCTGGTAATCTCACAGCTCTGCAAGTTTCTTCGACGATTGCCGGCAACCAGGGCAAGTTTGATTTGCAAGTTCGTTAGCGCTGCGGGAGCTGATGCCTTCAATGACGGCAACGCTGTCGGCAAACGTGGGACATCACGCTGATGAGTTCCACAAGCGGGGGCCGAAGTACAGATAGGCGCTGCAATCGCGCCATTTAGGAAAGTCAACCACTTTCGCCTGTCCGCGGCGCGCGACTTGCCCAAGAAAGCTTGCGCGGCACGTGGTCTACACCGCGCAGATCAGGCGAATGACTCGGAAGTTTCGCCGGTTCCCACCCCAATCGATCACTGAGGTCAAGCACGATGAGAGTTCGTCGCTTTTTGTTGTCCGCGTTGTTGTCTGCCGGGGCGCTTTCCGGCACGGCCATGGCGCAGAACCCTTCCGCCAAGGACGCGCTGCAACTCAAGCCGTTGCAGAGCGATGTGCAATACGAAACACCTGAAGCGAGCCAACAGGATTCGTGCACTATCAAGGCGGAAAAATTCGGCGGCCGCAATGGCTGGGTTGTCCGGGATTCCGCCGGGCAAATCTTGCGTCGATTTGTCGACTCCAACAGCGACAACGTTGTGGACGTCTGGAGTTATTTCCAGAACGGCATCGAGGTCTACCGTGACATCGACAGCAACTACAACAACAAAGCGGATCAACACCGCTGGCTGAACACGGCCGGCACGCGTTGGGCCGTAGACAGCAATGAAGACGGCAAGATCGATTCCTGGAAGGCCATCTCGCCGCAGGAAGTTTCCAAGGAACTCATCACCGCCATCGCTGAAGTCGATGCCAAGCGGTTTGAGAATCTGCTGCTGTCCGATGCCGAGATCTCAAAGCTTGGTTTGGAGCAGGACAAGGCCAAGGAACTTTCGGAGCAAGTCAAAGCGGCCAAAGCGCAGTTCGCTCAACTCGCCCGCTCGCAATCCAAGATCAGCCGCCAAACGAAGTGGCTGAACCTGGGTGCCACGCAGCCTGGTACGGTTATCACCGGCGTTGACGGCGCGGCCGACGGCTTCAACGTCTATGAGAACACCATCGCCATTTTGGAAGGTGGCGGGCAGACCAGCGAAATCAACGTGGGCACCATCATCCAGGTGGGTAACGTCTGGAAGTTGATTGACCTGCCGCAGATTGATACAGAGAACGCTGTCGCCACGGGCGAGCGTGGGTTCTTCTTCCGCGCTTCAGGCGTTATGCCCAATCCGCAAAACACCGCGATCGCCGGCGGCATCAGCGAAGAGATGCAAACCTTGCTGACCGAGTTGGAAAAGCTCGATCGCGATGCCGCTTCTGCGACAACCACCACGGCCAAAGCGAGCTATCACAAGCAACGCACAACCGTGCTGAAGAAGCTGGCGAACATTGGCGAGACGCCTGAGGATAAGCGGCAATGGCTGCAACAACTTGCGGACACCGTCAGCGCGGCGGTTCAATCCGGTGAGTACCCTGACGGCGTCGCCGAGTTGGACAAGCTGCTTAGCGAGATCAAAAGCGACAAGACGCTGTCCGCCTATGTGAAGTTCCGCAAGATGACCGCGGAATACGGCTTGAGCCTGTCCGCCGATAACGTTGACTTCGCCAAGGTTCACAGCAAATGGTTGGAAGACCTGGAAGCCTTCATTGGGGAATACCCCGCCAGCCCTGACGCGGCCGAAGCCATGCTGCAACTGGCGATGGCGGAAGAGTTCGCCGGACAAGAAGACGAATCCACCGAGTGGTACCAAAAGATTACGCAGCAGTTTCCCAACACGGCCGCAGCCAAGAAAGCGGCCGGAGCCGTCAAACGGATCAAGTCCGTTGGGCAGCCGCTGGTTCTCGCCGGCACGTCCATCGACGGCAAACGAATCGACTTGACCACCTACCGCGGACGCGTTGTAGTGCTGCACTATTGGGCCACCTGGTGTCAGCCGTGCATCAACGACATGCGGATCATCAAAGATCTGTTCGCCAAGTACGGCCGCAACGGCTTCTCGCCCATCGGTGTGAGCCTGGACTATCAGAAGTCGCAAGCGGAACAGTTCCTCACGGAAAACCGCATTGCCTGGCCGCAAATCTACGAGCCTGGCAGCCTTGACGGCCGCATGGCCAACGAACTGGGCATCCTCACTTTGCCCACAATGATGCTGATCGACGACAAAGGCCGCGTCGTCAACCGCAACATTCACATCTCGGAACTCGAGACGGAACTCAAGAAGCTGATCAAAGAAGATTAGTTTCGTCACAATCGAAAGTTGAATAACAACATCAGGCCTGGCGCGAGTGAATCGTGCCGGGCCTGTTTTTTTGCATTGGCCAGGGTGAACGCCTCTTGGAGTCAATGGCGGCGGGCTGGTTAATCGTGGCGCTCACCGTACGAAACATGATATTCCCAATTAATCTCCACGCGCTTATGGTAATCCGAATAAAGGCGGCGGCTCATTTGGTTCCGCATCCAATACGGTTGCCAGACAACTCCGTCGTGCCCCTTTACGCCAAGTCGGCACTCGAGCCAAGGAATCTTGTCGGTCGATTCGACGACTCGCAGCCAAACATGGATCGGCGTCCATGTCTAATCCAGGACAGAGCAGCATACGCCGAAGATCTCAACTTCGCGCTCGCCAGTCTTCCGTGCAACAACGGGGACGACTTCGTCCAATCCAATGAACCTCCACTCAAAGTGGATTTCGGCAAGTACTTCAGGAACGAAGAATTGAAGTCCGAACAGCGCCATGCGCAAGCGGCTTGAATCACTGATATCCGCGCCAATTGGCAATCCGTCGATCACCTGACGAAGCTCCTCGCTCAGAATTTTCTCGGCGGCTGATACCATCGCAAGACGTAGCGCAAATTCTCTCGCTCAATGAAGGCCAATCTGGACAAATTCAGTCACAAGTAGTGTACCAATTGTGGTGCCGTTGAAATTCAATCACACACTAGGTTGAAGAGTCTCGGCTCCCGGGAAATGAGAGTCTCCGCGTTTTTCAAAGTTGCACATCTCTCAATTTCCCGCGATGCTGTTGGTCGCACGCGAAAACAACCAACATTCATAGGTACGCTCCTCACCGTGACTGCTCAATCTTTTCTTGCCGTTGACCTGGGGGCTTCCAGCGGGCGGGTGATGTCCGCGCGGTTTGATGGCGGGAAGATCGCTCTGAAGGAAGTTCACCGCTTTGAGAATGGGCCAATCCATGCCGCCGGGCGGATGTACTGGGATGTGTTGCGGCTGTGGAGCGAAATCCAGTCAGGCCTCCGCGCCGCGGCCGAACGAGACGGCGCCAACATTGTTTCGGTGGGGGTTGATACGTGGGGTGTCGATTTCGCCCTGCTGGGCGCGGATGGTTTGTTGCTGGCCAATCCGTTTCATTACCGAGACCCGCACACGACAGGCATCATGCAGGACGTTCTCTCTCGTGTTTCACGGGAATCAATCTTTGAGCGTTCCGGCCTGCAATTCATGCCAATCAACACGCTCTATCAACTCGTCGCCATGCACCGCGCGGGAAGTCCGGCGCTTTCAACCGCGCGGCGATTCCTGATGATCCCGGATGTCTTTCATTGGCTGCTCACTGGCGAAGCAACCAACGAATTCACCAACGCCACGACAACGCAGTTCTTCAATCCCCGCGAGCACAATTGGTCCAAGGACCTGCTGACGGAACTCGGAATTGACTCGGACTTCTTGCAAGACGTGATCGCGCCTGGCAGCGAGATCGGCCCTTTGACGGCACAGGTGCAAAGCGACACCGGCCTCGCGGCAACGGTTCGCGTGATCGCTCCGGGGACGCATGATACGGCCAGCGCCGTGGTCGCAGTACCAGCGGAAACCAGCGAAGGCGGCGGTTCGCCCAACTGGTGTTATCTGAGTTCCGGCACGTGGAGCCTGATGGGGGTGGAGAGCCAAACGCCAATCATCAATGAGGATTGCCTGCGGTTGAATTTCACAAATGAGGGAGGCGTTGACGGCACGTGGCGGGTGCTGAAGAACATCGCTGGGCTGTGGCTGCTGCAAGAATGCCGCCGAGTTTGGCAATCACAAGGCCACAGCTACGAATGGGAATCGCTTTGCGAGATGGCCGACTCCGCGCCGGCCCTGCGTTGTTTGATCAATCCGGATGATTCACGATTCGTCGCACCGCGAGATATGCCAGCGGAGATCGCCGCGGCATGCCGTGACGCGGGGCAGCCTTCGCCGGAGAATCATGCCGGAGTTATTCGCTGTGCGCTGGAAAGCCTTGCCTTGAAGTATCGCCAGGTGCTGGGTTGGCTGGAGCAGTTAACTGGCGAAACGATCGAAACGATCCACATTGTTGGTGGCGGGGCCAACAACGCCGTGCTCAATCAAGCAACTGCGGATGCCTGCGGCCGCCGAGTTTTGGCCGGCCCGTCCGAAGCCACAGCGTTGGGTAACGCTTTGGTTCAAGCAACAACAGCGGGCGCTATTGGAAACATCGCCCAGGCGCGCGAGATCGTTGGAAAGTCGTACAAAGTTTGCGAGTTCGCGCCCCGCAATACAGCTAAACCGCTGTGGGATGAGGCTTTTGGCAGATTTGTTCAGTTGTCACGAGAACCTATTTGATCACTTACAGTACTGCTAATCAGCATACCGGTGTCCTCAAACGGCAATTCATTTGCAAATGAATTGGCTCGTGCTAGAACTTCTTGGGTGCGCCCAAATCGCGCAGAAACTCACAGAAATTTGCTCCATAGAAATGGCGATGTGGGAAAAATGGACAGGCCACGAATTGAAGTCATGGGCGGCTATGTCCTTGTTGAATTGCCCACTGGCTACGTCGCAACCGCTTTGAAACCCGTGGATGTCATCAAGGGAATCTCCGAAGCATGCGAGGAAGGCCAGTGTCGCAACGTTTTGATCACCGGAAAGAACGTTCGCGTCAACCTATCAGTAGTTGATCTACTTAATCGTGCCCAACACGTAGACGAATTAAAGGCAAGAATCGCAGTCGTTGCGGAGCATGATCTCCCGCTCAAAGACGTGAAATTCTTGGAAGATGCCACTTCGCTTGGGGCGACCAAAATCAAGTTGTTCGATCGGATCGACGAGGCCAAAGCGTGGCTGGGTGTTGAGTAAAGAGGCATGCATTCCCTCGGTGACGCCTGCATCATTTCATCATCTCCAGCATCGCTTTTCCCATCCCCTCGCCAATCAAGTAGTACGTCTCCGCGTTGCTATTCCAGTGATAGGCTTGCCCCGTTGGGGATTTTTCTCGTGGCCGGAAGAAATCCTTAGTGCCAACGAAACTGACATTCCCTTGGAACTCCTCGTAGCCTGCCACAGCCGCTTGGGCTTTCATCAGCGATAGCGCGCGGGGATGTTTCTCTTCATGGCCGCTCATGCCGGTCTCCGCGACCACAAACGGAAGATTCGGCACGCCGAGGTCTTTGCGTACGTCACGAATGAAGTTGGCCAGGTTCTGCTCATACTCATCGTTGAAGGCTTGATTGACGCGATCATTCCAGCCTTGGTGCCAACCGAACCCAACCAGTTCGATTTCGCGATCTGCGAATTGCGGAAACAAAGAGCCGGCGTCTTGCAAAACTTGCCGCGTGTGTTGCATCAACTCTTGATAAAACGGCCCGATTTCTCCGCCGGATGACGGGGGACGAAAGTCCTTCGCCAGACTCTTTCCGCCCCAGCAGATCTTGATCAGCAAGACTGGCTCGTCAATGGCATCACCTACGACCTGGCCAAACCCCAACTCCGGTCCGATGTATCCTTCGCGAAAACCATAGCCTGGGGCGAGCGGTCCTTTGCGGTCCAGATACCAAATCTGCACATCATCCCGCGCAATCCACTCTCGCGCATCGTCAACCAGGTGAGCGTACTGCTCCGAGGTCTCGGCATTGTTCACAAGCCACTCCAATGTTCCCTTGCCTTCGTTCGCGTTGGGATCGGCCTCCACCTTGCCATGCCCTTGCATGTTGGACTGCCCGGCGAGGATGAATGCCTTAACGGGTTCTTTCGCGGATGCCTGAGTGCACATGGCGACGGAAAACATCGCTAGCACTATTGCGACAAGACCTGACCTAAGGATTGCCTTTCGCGCGCACTTCATGAGATCACCTGTTGGTCTGAAACATCGGGTTGGCCAGCCCAACCAGTCTACATAGAAAACACGCCATGAAAAAAGCACTCCATTGCGGAGTGCTTCGTGAGGATTGCAAATTGGATTGCGTCGTGAGTTTTTGATCACAACGTACCTTGCGGCACTATCCGTCGCCCGTTTTGCCGTCGGAGGTGTCCGCGGCGGTGTTGAGCTTCTTCGCCGCTTCAATCAGGGCTTCTGATGTATGCCGTTCACGAACGGTGCCTGGCAGATAGGCTTTGACTTTGCCATCTTTGCCGATGAGGAACGTGCACGGGTGCGGGACGCCGGTCTGCCGCCCTCGAGCGCCTTCGTTGAGAATGCCGAACGCTTTGATGGTTGCGCTCTCGTTGTCGGAAAGCAGCGGGAATGTGATGCTCTCCTGGTCGGCGAATCTCTTGAGAATGTCAACGGAATCGTAACTGATCGCAACGACTTGGATTCCGCTCTCACCGATGGCTTCAAGGTCCTTTTGCAACTGCACGAGTTGCCGTTGGCAGAAGGGTCACCATTCGGCGGAACGATGGAAGACCAGCGCAGTGGGCTTTTCTTCCAACAGTGACTTCAGCGTGACATCTTTGCCTTCTTGATCCTTCATTGTGAAGGCCGGCGCATCTTCGCCCACTTTGACGCCAGGCTCGTTTTGTTCTTGGGCACATGCTGGCGCGGCCGCCAGCATTAGCAAAGCGGACATCAAAGCGATTGGCCGTCCCCATCGCAGTCTTCGAGAGAACTTCATTGGTTTACTCCAGATGTGAAAGTCGTTGCGAGACTTAAGGAAAGCATACTACGCAGGATGCGAATCGCAGGCCAGGGCGAAGTGCATGCTTTGGCCGGGAGCGTGACGATGGTCACAATCGACGGGCAAACTAGGCGGGCAAACCAGACGGCAAACTACATGTTCGTCAAACTATCTTCGCCCGGTCCCCCAACGAGCTGATCAAGCGCCGTGGCCAACTCACTGTTGGCGTCACCGGTCTCCGCATACACACGGCAGATGCGGTAGCTGAGCGGAATTCGCTGAACGAGTTCGTGATCTTCCAACGTCCGGATGCGATTACTGGCGGCGTCATAAAGAAAGTTCTGCCCTGCGGTTGGACCGGAAGTGAACGGGCGATGGACGTGCCGAGCCAAGTCAATCCGCAGCGGCATCTTGCGGAGTTGTTCCGGCAGCAGTTTTCTCAACCGCTGCTCCACAAACTCGGCTTCGCTGAAGATGCTGCTGGTTTCTTTGTCCAGCGGATCAAAGAACAGCGTCCGTTCGCAAGCCATTCGCCAACGCAACTTGCGGTTGACCAGCAGTTCCCGCCAGGCGATTCCGAGTTCGCGCTGTTTCTGATCGTCACTCTGCGGCCAGCGTGCGACATCAACCAGCAACGAAAGGTCCGTAAAGCCCTGGTAAGCTTCCAAATGTTCCAGCGGATTGCCAGGAAAGAGGTACGGCTTGCTCTCCGCAAACAGGCTTTGCAGCGAAAGGTCAATGCCGCGGACTGTCCGATGGAAGTAGATGGTGCGGAATAACTCCGCCCTGACGCTGATGAACCGCACCAGCGCCGGCAGACCTCGGCTGTGAATGGTGAGGCCACGCTCGGAGAAAAAGCTGTAGTGCAGCAGGCGATCGAGATCAAACGATTGCGCGCTGTAACCGGACATGTACGCATCGCGCAGCACAAAGTCCATGTTGTCCACGGTGTAGATTCCGCAAAACAACGCACGAAGCATGACCAGCCAGCGCGGAAACGCAGAATCATTTTCCTCGCCTTTGGGTCTGGCAATCAGAAAGGCAATCTGTTGCGGATCAATCGCTTCTCCCTCAGCCAACTCGCCTGCTGGATTGCGACGGACGCGTCGCAGCATGTCGCCGAGCTCGTCGATGATGATCTTTTGTCCGAGCGTTTCGTGCGTGAGGCCGAAGTCGCTTAGATATTGATCGTCAAAGAAATGCCCAAACGGCCCGTGGCCAACATCATGCAATAGCGCTGCCAGCCGAGTCAGGCTTTCGACACAGGCCTGGCTGGGAACGTCAGGGCAGACTTCGCAAAGACTGGGATAAAGTCGCTCAATGGCTCGACTGGCCAGGTGCATAGCGCCCAAGACGTGCTGAAACCGCCGATGTTCCGCGGAAGGGTAGACGTACCAGGCGGTCTGCAACTGGTGGATTTGCCGCAATCGCTGCACCCAAGGGTGATCCACAATTTGTCGCTCAGTTACCTCATCAGCAGAGGCATCAGCCGGTCTAGCGGCAAACGGGATGTAACCGTGAATGGGATCGTGGCTCAAACTGTCGCGGGTGTAGTCGCGCATGTGGCAAAAAGCTGGTGGCAGACTGTGACGAGATCGCACATTCACGTACCGATTGTACGAAACCGCTTGCACGTGCGAATTGGACCAAATATACCGGCAGAATTAGCATTCCGCATGAGTCCTTCCCAAGCGGAAAATCTTGCCCTGTTGGCCCTAACCGCCGATAACTACTGGCCCCTTTGCCTTTTTGTTGAGAGTTCATGTCCCAACAATCAACAGACAACGTGACGCCTGAAGCGCCAGCCTGGCTGACCCCAAAGATCAAGATCTTGATCAGCGTTGGGTTGGGCTTTCATTTGCTGGCGGTCTTTCTGCCGCCCTTTGCGCTTGTTCCCAGTCCAATGACAGGCCCCGTCAAGGATGCGACCGACTGGTACACCGGCCCTTTGCGAATTCAAAACGGCTACCGCTTCTTTAGCCCTGACCCGCCGTTTGTGAGCATGGTGATGCGGTATGAAATTGATCTTCCCAACGGTGAAACATTGGAAGGTGTGTTCCCAAATCGCGAAACCTATTGGCCGCGATTGTACTATCACCGGCACTTGATGCTGACTTCACGGTTGCAGTCGTTGGGGTTCAGCTCGATTGAGTTCGGCCTGGGCAACAAGAAGCCGATCATAAATGACGGGTCGCCCGGTTCGACGTGGGTCGTTCAGAGAATCGAAAACGGCGAGTACGAAGATGCCGACCAGATTCCCGACGAGGATTATCAGATTGATCCGCAAGATATCCCGGAGTATATGCGCGGCGAACCGTTGGACCGCGTTGATACACGTACCTATGTTGATTCGTACGCGCGGCACTTAATGCACAAACATGATGCGCAGCGTGTTCGCTTGTATCTGCTTGAGCACGCGGTTCCCTCGCGATTGCTGATGATTGAAGAAGATGTCGAACTCGACGCGCCGGAATCCTATCGGGAGTCGCTGTTGATCGACTTATCTCGGGAGGAGCTATGAACGATCGCTCGCTTCCGGGTCTTGCCGCTGGCTACTTTGCCGATCTTGGCCGCTCGAGTGTGCGCGGTTGGAACCGCTTTTGGTTTACGCCGACGGACCCGGCCACGTATTGCCTGATTCGCATCC
The DNA here is from genome assembly GCA_937982665.1 of uncultured Planctomycetales bacterium. Classification (GTDB taxonomy): domain Bacteria; phylum Planctomycetota; class Planctomycetia; order Pirellulales; family S012-138; genus CALJLD01. Next base: position 36,571 of record CALJLD010000059.1, on the reverse strand, counting down.
TGGCCGGCTGGATGTTGTTCTACACACACCTGGTGTGGAGCATTGGGCTGGAAGATTTCTTTGGCGACAACGCCTGGCTTTCCGTGGACGTGGCGAACAGCGGGATTGAAGCCACGTACAATCGCACGTTCTTCGAACTGATTCACTCGCCAACTCTGCTGTGGTGCGTGCACATCTTCGCGTTGGTATGCATGTTTTGCTTGACGATAGGGCTGTTCAGCCGCCCTGCCGCGTTCTTGACGGCCTTCTTTACTGTGCAGTATGCCAATCGCGTGCCTGGCGCGAACTTCGGCCTGGACCAGATCAATACGCTGCTGGCGCTGTACTTGTGTGTGGGAGCTTGCGGCGCTTGCTATTCGATGGATCGCTTGATCGCTCGCTGGCGTGACAAAGCTCCGGCCGAAGTCCCGCCAAGCGTCGGCGCGAATATCGGCATTCGGCTGATTCAACTGCACATGTGCGTGGTGTATCTGTTCGCGGGGATTGGCAAGACCGGCGTCACCTGGTGGAACGGCGACGCCATGTGGCTCTCTGTCGCCAGTTACGAATACCAATCTCTGGACATGACCTGGCTGGCGCATTGGCCCATCACGCTCGCGCTGATGACCCACGTCTCCATCTGGTGGGAGATGACCTATTGCGTGCTGGTGTGGCCGCGGATCACCCGACCTATCATGGTGGCTTTGGCGGTGCCGTTGCACTTGGGCATTGCCGTTTTCTTGGGGATGATCACATTCGGCTACATCATGATTGTTGGCAATGTGGCCTTTGTTTCGCCGTGGCTGGTCCGCAGAATCGTGGACCGCAAGCGAAAGCCATCCGTGCCGGAAGTCGCCAAACGAGAACGACCTGCGCGACGCAAACCGCGTCAGGCGGTCGCTGCCGGCAAGTAGCGGCTTAACGTGGCGAAAGAAATTAGCGTGGCGAAAGAAACTCGTCCAGATTCATCAGCACGTTAGCGGTCACCGTCCACGCCGCATGCTGGGCAGTCTCCAACCGCTCGCGCAAGTCAGTCGAGACCACGCTCAGCAACTTCTCTGCCTCATCGGGGTGGGCTTTATAGTGCTCCAACTGGCCGGAATACAACGCCACCACGCGCCACAGCTCATTATCGGTCGGCTGGCGAGACAAACATGCGCGGAAGGAATATCGCGCGCGTTCCGCAGGCAAGGTACCGGAGCGCATCGCACGGGCGGCCAAAGATCCGGCCGCTTCAACATAGGCCGGATCATTCAGGGTCACCAACGCCTGCAACGGAGTGTTGGTTCGAATCCTCCGCGTCAGACAAAACTCACGGCTGCCGGAATCAAACGCCATCATGGCCGGGTACGGACTTGTCCGCCGCCAGAATGTATAGACCGCGCGGCGGTACTTGTCATCGCCGGCACTGGTTCGCCATACGTCTCCGCTATAAACCGTTTGCCACACCCCGTCTGGTTGTGGCGGCATCACGCTGGGTCCGCCAATCTTATCGCTCAGCAATCCGGAAACCGCCAAAGCCTGATCGCGAATTGCTTCCGCGGAAAGCCGGAAACGCGGCCCACGAGCCAACAAGCGATTGCGCGGATCAACGGAATTGATTTCGGCTCGAATGTCAGACGATTGTTGAAACGTTGCCGAGGTCACAATCAACCGGCAAAGCTGTTTCAAGCTCCAGTCGTTGTCCATGAATTCCACAGCCAGCCAGTCCAACAGTTCCGGATGGCTGGGCGGTTCGCCTTGCGTGCCGAAGTCTTCAGCCGTCTCGACAAGACCGATACCAAAGAGTTGCTCCCAGACGCGGTTGACCATCACCCTGGCCGCCAACGGATTCTCGCGATCGACCAACCATCGCGCTAGCGCCAGCCGATCATATTGTTCCTGCGGTGGCAGGCTATGCAAAACTCCAGGAACGCCTGGGGCAACTTCCTCGCCTTTGTCCAGGAAGCTGCCACGGTTGAGAATGTTCGTGTCGCGGCGTTTGTTCCCAGCCAACTCTCGCAGCACTGGCGTGTTTGTTGGCTTCCATTTGGCGTCCAGCGCTGCAATTTCCCTTTGCAGCCGCTTCTTGTTGTCGTTGAGCTGTTGTTGTTCGGCCTCAAGTTTCTGCATCTCGGCCGAGACCGTGTCTTGCTGGCCATCATCTTGATTGCCGCCATCTTGCTTCGGGAAATAATTCTCCTTGTCGCCGTCCGCGTCCTTGTTGTCTTTGGCCTGCTGAGCTTCAATCTTCGCGGTGAGGTCCTTGAGCGCGGCGTCCACCTGCTTCAAATCAGCGTTCAACACGCGGCGCCGGGCTTTGTATTCCGCGGCGTGATCCTGCTGATCCAACGTTGGCGTCGCGGCATGCGGCGCATCATTGTCCTGATCTGCGTCAACCGTATTGTTGAAGAACGCGAAGAACTCGTAGTATTCGCGCTGCGAGATCGGATCATACTTGTGAGTGTGGCATTGAGCACAGCCCATGGTTGTGCCCATCCAGACTTCCATCGTCGTGTTCACGCGATCAACAACGGCGGCGACGCGGAACTCTTCGTTGTCCGTTCCGCCTTCGGTGTTCGTCATCGTGTTGCGGTGAAAGGCCGTCGCCAGGATCTGCTCGTTGGTGGCATCCGGCAAGAGATCGCCGGCCAGTTGTTCAACGGTGAATGTGTCATATGGCTTGTCGGCGTTGAACGCGTCGATGACATAATCGCGATATCGCCAGATCGTTCGACGATTGTCTTTCTCGTAACCTTGTGTGTCGGCGTAGCGCGCCAGGTCCAGCCACACGCGGGCCCAACGCTCGCCAAAAGCGGGCGAGGCCAGCAACTCGTCCACGTAACGCTCATAAGCGTCGGGACGTTTGTCCGCCAGGAAAGCGTCCAAGCGTTCAAGGCTTGGCGGCAGCCCCGTCAATGCCAGGCTGACGCGTCGCGCCAAGATGGCGCGGTCGGCAGGCGCGGCGGGAGCAAGGCCTTTCTGCTGCAGCTTCGCTTGCACGAACATGTCAATTGCATTGTTCGCCCCGACGAGCGCATCCGCTTGCTGCGGAACCGCAGGGCGCTGCGGCTGTTGATAGGCCCAGTGCGAGCTGGTTACCTTTTCGGCATCGGCGCTTTCCGGCCAATCGGCCCCTTCAGCAATCCATCGCCGTATGATCTCAATGTCCTTCTTCGGCAGCAACTCACCCTCTGGCGGCATTTCAAAGCCGGGTTCCTTGCCGCTGACCCGCAGGTACAACCAGCTCTCCTCCGGCTTGCCAGGCACAATCACTTGTTGGCCAGCATCGCCGCCTGCCAACGCTGCCTCCTTCTTGTCGAGCCGGAAACTGCTCTCCTGGGTGTCTTCACCGTGACAGCGATAGCAATGCGTCGCCAGAATTGGTCGCACATCGCGAACGAAGTCAATCGTTTCCTCGCCCTGTTCGGTTGTTTGGTTCTTCGCCGCGGAGACTGCTTCATTCGCTTGTTGCTCAGCTTTGGCTGCTGCCGGATGCTGAACTGCGAACAAGACACAACTCACCACAAAAACGGCGCAGCAAAAAAACAGAAAGTGTCGCCAGGACCACGGCGAGTTGGGTCGTTGCTGTTTTGCCAATTGCATGACAACAGGTTTGAAGAGTGCGGTGCGCCGAAACCAAGGCTTCGGCCGGGCAGGACTGCCGGTATGGTGGGAGCTCCGATTATCTCACGAATTGCAGGCGGATGCCAGCGTTTGGTGAGCATTAGGCGCTAGCCGGCGTTGTCACTCTGACGCCGGGCCTCGCGTTCACGTGACTCCAGGACATAGTCCATCAACCAAGGGACGATTCGATTGACAAGGCGGACCAGCTTGGGCGTCATGCCGGGAAAGACCTCGCGCTTGCTCTTGCGAAGTCCTTTGAGCGTCGTCCTCGCCACGGCTTCCGGCGTCAAGGGCCGTTTGGCTTTCCAACGCTGCGGATTCGAGTGTTCGTCGTTGTTGCGTCTCGTCTGATCGAAAAACTCGGTCGCCGTTGTCGCAGGGCTGACCAACATCACATGCACGCGGTCGACCAGCTCCACACGCAGTGCTTCGCTGAAACCCCGAACGGCCCCTTTGCTGGCGCTATACTCGGACAAGCCTGGCAAACCGTGATGGCCAATGATTGAGCCGACGTTGACGACCGCTGGCTGCCGCCCTTGCAACAGGACCGGCAAAGCGAGCCGCGTAAGTTCGGTCAGAGCAAAGAAGTTGACCTCCATGACTTGTCGCAAGGTGGACTCATCCGAATGTAAGAAGTTGCCCGAGGCGCCGATGCCTGCATTGTTGATCAGTAAGTCCAAGCCACCGAATTGCTCTCTTGCAATATCAACGCAGGCGACTCTCGTCTCGGCGGAAGTCACGTCACCAACAACCGTTCGGCATTCGGCCCCGGCGGCATTGATCTCGCTTTCCAATTCCTGCAAGCGCTCTTCACGTCGCGCGACCAAGACGATTTTCGCTTGCTCGCGAGCGAGCGCTTGCGCAAGCGCTCGTCCAATGCCGGAAGATGCGCCGGTGATGATCGCTCGGCAGTGTTTGAGTTGGCGTCGGGCCATCGGATATGAACGAAGCAGTGGAATGTAGGACGACGTGAACAGTAGCCTAACCTACTCCGGATTTGCCGTAACCCAGTGCGAACGCATTGCTGAGAATTGCGACAGGCCAAGGGCAAAGACGGTGCCCAGAGTCCAAATCTCCTGTCCTCAAAATCCTCTATTACATTCCTGCGGCGGAGTATTTGCTTTTGCCGATTGGCTCGCTTATTCTCGAAACGCCCTGGATTGCGGTTTCCCGCCCAAGCCAACCCTCTGGGGCCCCTGGGTTAATACCCATGCTATGTTTGGTGATTGGAGCCGACGGTCGAACGGCCCAATTCAAGTTCCTTCTCGCGGTATCTCTGCACTCTCTTCGATAAGGGTTCGCCCATGCGCGCCATTTCTCGCTTGCTGACGTTGTTGTTATCGGGGCTGTTGTTTTCGCCTGCGGTTGCCCAAGACAGTCAGGCGCTCGACGAAGAGTACACCGCGCAGATTCGCGAGCACACAACAGACGGCTACTTCTCCACGCCGTATGTGGATCACCTGCCCGCTTCCGAAAGCGTGCCGACGCCGCTGGATGTGCTGGGCCATATCTCCGGCGCACCGGACGTGTTGTCCTATTCGCACGAAGTTCATCAGTACATGAGGGCACTCGCCGACGCTTCTCCGCGCGTGGCTGTCTTCGACGGCGGCACCTCGGAAGAAGGTCGCGAGATGATCCTGGTGGCCGTCGGCAGCGAAGATGCGATCACCAACTTGGAGAAGTACAAAGAGATCACCAACAAGCTGGCCGATCCTCGCAAGATCACCGATGAGGAAGCCGCGAAGTTGGTCACGGACTCCAAGCTGTTTTACTGGTGTACCGGCGCGATGCACTCGCCCGAGACCGGTTCACCGGAAATGTTGATGGAGTTGGCCTATCGTCTGGCTGTCGAAGAAACCGAATTCGTTCAGGCGATTCGCAACAACATGATTGTGTTGATCACGCCGGTGCTGGATGTAGACGGCCGTGATAAACGCGTCGACTTGCTCAAGCTGGCGCAAGACGAGTCCAACCCGCGTGTGCCGCGATTGTTGTACTGGGGAAAGTATGTTGCCCACGATAACAACCGCGACAACATGGGCTTGTCGCTGGAACTCAGTAAGCACATCGTCCGCACATTCATGGAGTTCAAGCCGCAGGTCATGCACGACCTGCACGAATCGGCTCCCCACTTGTATGTCTCGACAGGCACCGGACCTTACAACGCCTGGGTCGATCCGATCCTTGTCGATGAGTGGCACATCCTTGCCTATCAGGAAGTCAACGGCATGACGCGGCTGGGCGTGCCCGGTGTTTGGACGCACAACTTCTATGATGGTTGGGCGCCCAACTATGGCTTCTTCATGGCTCAGGCTCACAACTCAATTGGCCGATTCTACGAAACGCAAGGTGCCGGCAACGCCGATACGCGGCGGATCACCAACAACGCCCAACGAGAATGGTATCGCCCTAACCCGCCGCTGGCTTCAACGATGTGGTCGATTCGTAACAACGTGAATATGCAGCAAAGCGGACTGTTGATCGCCATGAACTACATGTCGAACAACAAGCAACGCTTCATGGAAAACTTCTACCTCAAAGGCAAACGCAGTATCGCCAAAGCGACCACCGAAGGCCCTGCCGCGTACGTGATTCCTGGTGACTACCGCAGCCAGGGTCAAACGGCCGATCTGCTCAACCTGATGAAGTTGCAAGGCGTGGAAGTCCATACAACCGCGGATGCCGTGACCGTCGGCGAGAACGATTTTCCTGCGGGTTCGTATGTGCTGCGAATGGATCAGCCGTACTCGCGGTATATCGACATGATGCTCGACACGGCGTACTTCAACGTGGACGATCCTCGCCCTTACGATGACACCGGCTGGACGTTGGGACCGCTTTTCAATGTGAACACTGTTCGTGTCGAAGATGCAGCTATTCTGGAAGCTGAGATGGAATTGGTCTCCGGTCCGGTGAAACCGGAATCCGCCTTTGAAGCTGGAGACAGTACAACCGCCTACATCATCGATTACAACGCGGACAACCGCATGGCGACGTTCCGCTTTCAAAATCCAGGTCTAAAGATTCAAGCGGCCGAAGAAGACTTTGCGATCGGTGATCGCGAATTCCACGCCGGCAGTTTCATCGTCCTCAATGACGGACAGGAAGTGAATGCCAGCGAAGTCTTAAGCGCAGCCGCAGACGAATACGGCTTCAGCGTGCTAGGCGTTGATGAGCTGCCGGAGATCGCCATGCATGAGTTGGGCGTTCCTCGCGTGGCCATCATGCATACCTGGACTTCCACTCAGAATGAAGGCTGGGTTCGCATTGCTTTCGATGCCAACAAGATTCCTTACGAGTACATCTCCGTTCACGAAGCTCGCGACGATGACAACCTGCGGGCGAAGTACGACGTGATCGTGATGGGGCCTTCGTCATCCAACGCACTTTCCATTGTGGATGGTTTGCCGATGACCGGAGAACCGATCGCTTGGAAGGCGTCGTCTGTCGCGCCCAACATCGGCAAACAGGACGAGACTGATGACATGCGGGGCGGACTCGGCCTGGAAGGCGTCATGCACCTGCGTGACTTTGTGCAAAAGGGCGGCGTATTCATCGCCATTCAAGACACATGTTCGCTGCCGGTCCACTTTGGTTTGGCATCCGGCGTTTCGATTCGTGACAGCGAGGACTTGCGTGTCAGCGGCAGCGTGTTGGCGGCTGACCGCGTGGATTCCACCAGCCCCATCGGCTACGGCTTTGGCGATACGCTTGGCGTCTATTTCCGTAACGGACCAGTCTTATCGGCAAGTGGTGGTGGCTTTGGTCGCGGAGGACGACGAGGTCGAGGGGGACGCGGAGGCGGCAATGGTGAAGATCCCGTTCTGTCCGGAACGGCTCGCCCCACTGGTCGCGGAACCGTTGATGATGGTGATCGCGTTCAAGGTCGCCCTGTCGATCAAGGTCGCGCAAACGCGGGGCGTGGACAAGGGCGTGGTCAAGGTCGCGCGGGTCGCGGTCAAGGCCGTGCTGGTCGTGGCCAAGGTCGCGGCGGCCAAGGACGCGGTGGACAAGGCGGCGGTCGTCAACCGGCGCGTGATGCGGTGCGAACAGTGATCAGCTTCAACTCCAATCACGAAGAATTGCTAATCAGCGGTATGCTCGTTGGCGGAGATGAACTGGCCGGCACTCCCGCGGTTGTGGATGCACCGCTGGGGAGTGGCCACTTCGTCCTCTTTTCCATCAACCCCATGTGGCGCGGAGAAACGCAAGGCTCCTATCCGTTGGTCTTTAACGCCATCATGCATTACGACAACCTGCATGCTGGCACGCGCGAACCAGAAGCCGGGGACTCGGATGACGCTGACGCGTTTGAAGAAGAATACGCAGGCCATGATCACGGCGATCACTAATCCGCGATCACGGTAACAACTGCCGCTCTACTTAAGTTTTTAAGAGCTAGAAGCAGGTGTCGTCAAACGGCGCACCTGCTTTCTCTTATGCGCTATAAGCAAAAGCCGAAGGATACGCAGTCTTGGCGATAAGAAATGGCCGAGCGGCAAGCCAGACTCCCATCCAGGTTGCGAATGCCCACAATTGCTCCACACTCAAACTGCCGTCGCCTAAGGACTTAGCGAAAGCCTGGCGACTGCCGCGGTTTTTTCGCAATGCCTTTCCTCCCCGTCCGAAATACGGGTGTTGAAAAGAAGAGTCCAGCAATTTGAGGTTTCTCGGAATCGTCGGCGAGCGAAGAACTCGTTCTCTCGCCACTTACGAATTCCCAACGAGGTTGCACAAAATGATCATCGCAACTCGCATTCCCTGCCGTCCAATCGGTTCTTCTGTCGTAAGACCAACGCAGCCGCGCGTCGTTCGCGGTGGGGCGCGATAGTCACTCGCCGGCGGCATTCGCAATGCGCATCCAGCGCGCGAAGGAGGTCACTGACCGCCGCCGCGAGTCGTTTACGAGTTCGCGAAGTCGCGATTCGCGGCGTCCGCTTATTCCGAATGTTCCGGTGTTTGCGTTCGTTCGCAAAGTCCGCGGCCCTTCGCGTGTCGATTTCCCAACGGCGCGGAGATTTCCTAGCATGAGCCCAAGATCGCGCTGCGCGCCGAATGCAGCAAAGGTACGTTTCCCAGACGTCCGCCCGCCAGTCAACAGCCAGCTTTGGGCGCGGCGCATGAACAAGGAGCTTCTTCATGTCCGAGTACAGATTTCCTGATGGCCCCCCAGAGCCGAACCCCACATCCCGGCCGCACAAATTCGGGGAACGAGTTGGAAGCGGCGTGCGAGCCGTTCGCCAGTGGAGTTGGGGAACCTGGATCGTTCTGGGCGTCATCCTGCTTGGGGCGGTTGGGTGGTTCGTCTACTCCAGCTTCCGCATTGATGTGCCGGATAAGCACATCGCCATTTTGGTGCGCAAGACCGGTCGCGATCTCATCAATCAGCAAGAAGTTGCTCCGGACGATACCTACAAAGGCGTGCAGAAGAACTTCCTCACGGAAGGCCGTTACTTCTACAACCCCTACCTCTGGGATTGGGAAGTCATCCCCATGCAAGAAGTTCCGCCGGGACGGCTGGGCGTTGTGGTGCAGTTGGAAGGCGATGACCTGCTCACCGGCGAGTTCGTTGCCTGGGACGACGATCAAAAAGGGATTCTGCCTACGGTCCTCCGGCCAGGCCGCTATCCCATCAACCCTTATGTCAAACGGATCGAACTTCAGGATCCGGTCACCATTCCCGCCGGCCATAAAGGCGTTGTGACGTTTCTCTCCGGGGTGATGCCGGAACAAGTCAATCAACTGCTCGTCCGCACGGATGGCGCAAATGTCCTGCAGCAAGATGGCGGCAGCGGCGAGCATCACGAACTCATCGTTTCCAGCACAGCCCAGCGCGGCGTGCAGGAACAAACGCTGGACCCAGGCACGTACTACGCCAATCCCTATCTCGTGCGGATCAACACGATCGATTGTCGTTCGCAACGTTTCAACCTGGCGGAAAACAATGATATGGGCTTTCCGTCCAAGGACGGTTTCTGGGTCAGCCTGCAAGGCATCATTGAGTTCCGTATCAAGCCGGAACACGCTGCGGAAGTGTTTGTGACCTACAACGACACGTCCAATGATTCGCCCGGTCGCGAACATGTTGAGGACGAGATCATTCGCAAGATCATTCTGCCCAACGCGCGAAGCTTCTGCCGGCTGCGAGGCTCAAACTCGACCGGTAAAGACTTCATCGATGGTGAAACCCGCCTGGCGTTTCAAAGGGAATTCCAGGAGGAGATGAAGAACACCTGCGATCCCCTCGGGATTGAGATCATTCAAGCGTTGATCACCAAGATTGATCCACCTCAGGCGATTGCTGGTCCCGTGCGTGATCGCGAAATCTCCAAGCAAACTCTGGCTCAATACACAGAGGAAATTAAAAGGCAGGAAGCCGAAATCGCGCTGGCCGTTGAGAAAGAAAAAGTCAAACAGGCACAAGAAAAGATCACCGCGGAACAGGCCGTCGTCAAAGTGACGGTCGAAGCGAAGCGGAAGCTGGAAGTGGCCGTCACCAAAGCCAACGAGAACCTGGCTGTCGCGCAATTCAAGTTGGATGCGGCCCAGGACGAGGCGGCCGCCATTCAGGCACGAGCAAAAGCCGACGCCGACGTGATTGTCTTCCAGAACGAAGCGGAAGCGGCCGGTTGGCGTCGAGCTGTGGAAGCCTTGGGTGATGGCGAGTCTTTCGCCCGATACGTGCTCTACCAAAAGCTGGCGCCTGGTTATCGCAGCATCATGACCAACACGGCCGATTCCCCGTTGATGGAAGTCTTCCGCATGTTCCTGCCAAAGGAACAACGCGCAGCGTCCAGCGGAGAGTCAGCAACCGAAATCAAAGTGCCGGATGATGGCGAGGACGAATAACACATTCGCGAATGTCATTCCCGCGATCAAATACAACAAACACCCAAAGGTGCTCAAATGCGTCAGTTTCTATTCTCCAAACGAATGATCTCGCTGCTGCTGGCGGGACTCTTCCTTGTGATTGTCCCCGGAGGCCTTGCGTTTCACTGGTTCGTGAATCGCGTGTATGTCCCGCAGGGCTACAGCCTTCGCTTGAAGTACAAAGGGCCATTGATCTTTGGCAAGCGCGAGATGGCCACTTCCGGCCACCTGGCCGAAGACGGACAAATCGGCATCCTCGGTGAACTCCGCGGACCAGGACGCCATTTCTATTGCCCCATCTGGTGGGAACGCACAATCCAGCCGGACAAGGTCATTCCGCCAGGGAGCGTCGGCATTGTCACCAGCAAGATGGGTGACGCATTGCCGGAAGGCCGGTTCCTGGTCGATGGCGAATTGGGCGAAACCGAGTTTCGCGGCGTGCTGCGGAATGTGCTCACGCCGGGCACGTATCGCATCAATGACATGGCTTATGAAGTGCAGATCGTTGAGGAAGAAGTGCTCGCCAATGACACCGACGAAAAACACGGCGGGTGGGTGACCATTCCCACTGGCTATGTCGGTGTGGTGACCAACCTGGCCGGCAACCCGGCCACAGGCGCTCGCGCCGGCATCCAGAACGAAGTGCTGCCGCCGGGCATTTACCCAATCAATCCCAATGAGAAACAGATCGACATCGTTGAGATTGGTTTCCGAGAGAAGACCGTGGCTGTCACAAAAATGCGCGACCGCAGCGGCAATCTCGTCCTCGACGAAGCCGGCGAACCACAAATCGCCGACCTCAGCGAAGGCATCAGCTTTCCTTCGCGAGATGGTTTCCCCATCTACATGGACTTCACCGCCATCTGGGGCTTGATGCCGGATCAGGCGGCCTCGGCCGTCAGCAAATTCGGTAACGTGGACGCGGTGGAGAACAAAGTCGTCACGCCACAGATTGAAAGTATCTGCCGTAACACTGGTTCCAAGTACGCGGCCGTGCAATTGCTTGTTGGCGATGATCGCACGGAATTCCAAACGAACACGTCCGAGGAATTTGCCAACATTCTGGAATCCAAGGACATCACGCTCTTGTACGGGCTGGTCCGCCATATCTACATCCCGCGAGAAGTGCGCCAGCCGATCCAAACAGCGTTCATCAACAATGAGCTCGCGCTGACAAGAAATCAGGAACAGCTCACGGCTCAGGAAGAAGCCAAGCTCCGCGAAACCGAACGCAAGGTCGATCTGGAATCGGAACGCATCCGCTCCGATACCGAAAAGCAGGTGGCGGAGATTGCCGCACTGGGTCAAAAGACCGTTGGCGAAACCGAAGCCGAAACCACCAAGCTTGTCGCCGCGATTGACCGCCAGGTGGCCGAGTTGGAAGCTCAAGCAACAATCGTGCTTGGCGAAGCTCGCGCGAACGCGGAAAAGATGAAGCAGGAAGCACTGTCGCAGAAGTTCCAGTTGGCGGTCGATGCCTTCGGCAGCCCCGCGGCATACAACAACTGGATCTTTGCCACCGGTTTGCCGGAAGATGTGGACCTCAAACTGCTGTACGCCGGCGAAGGAACGCTTTGGACCGACATGCAAGACGTTGGCGTCCGCGCGACAATCCCGGTGAACTCCGGCAATAGTGGGAAGTAATCGCAACCAGGAGTGTTTGAGATGACCGAGACGAAAGCGAGCAATTCCATTTGGAATCTGCGATTTCATCAGTTCGCGCTTTGGGTTGCTGCCATCGGCGCCGCGACGGGGATCATTGCCTCGTTCGCGGCCTGGGGTCTGCGAGGGCAGTTCGCCGAGACAACATTCTGGGCATCCATCTTCGCCGTGATGGCAGCGCTGCCGGTGTGGCAGAGCTATCGCAACATGAGGAGCAGTGCGAATGAGGAATCGTAATCACTCGGGAATCGCCAATGGAAAACTGGCACCATTGCTATCGGGCGAAGCCTTACTTTCGCAACGTGGGCGTGGCTTGCACAGTCGGCGTCCTGGCAATAGGGCTCTTTTCCGTCATCGCGGCGTTTTTCAACCTTGATGGTTCCTTCCCCAATCCCGATGCGGCGGCCCTCGTGTTAGCGTTGTTTTGGTTGGGCTGGTTTCTGTTGGGGCTCTGGCTGATCGCGTTCTATTACAAGTATCGCCTTGACCTGGGCGACAACTCCCTACGCCAACGCGGCGTGCTACGCGATAAGCAGATCGATCTGCGTTTTGTCGAGGAGATTCGCTGGCGTCGCTTCCCCCAAGGCGGAAGCGTGCGACTTAGCGGCGACTTCGGCGTGCTGAAGATTGAGTTGGGAACCGTTTCAAATCTCGAGCGCGAGCAAGTGATTGCCTTTCTTCGCGATACGATCCCGGAGAACTTACACGTTGGCTGGGAGAAGTTTCAGGCACAATTTACGGTCACGCCTGAGAAACGCCGCCGATCGCGGCGAGCCTTGCGGCGGATCGCGCTTTTCTTCGCCGCTCACGCTGTGATTCTTCTTGTGATCGCCCTGATCTGGCGCAAGCCGGGACTTCTGGTGCCTGCAATTGTCAGTGGCGTCTTGGCGCCATCCTTGTACTTCTCGTCCCGTAAGCAACGTGAAGACGCCGACAAATCGGCCGTGCCTGATTGAGCGGACTGAGCATTTGCCCTAGCGGGCGTTCATCCGCTGTTGCGTGGCCCAAAGGCCAATCGATGGCGTTGGCACAAAGAAGTAGTCTTCGCCATCGGCCGTTTTCTGCCAGCCTTCGCGGCCGTCAGCCGGGAGGTACTTCGCTTGCATCTCGGCTAGATCCGCGTATTCATAGCCGACCGTTTCAATATCGGCCCGGGCGACGTGTCCCGGCGCATAGATGATGCGGAACCGTCCTTCGCTCGAACCGTGAATCAGGTGCGCGGCCGCGTGAGCCATCTCGCGCAGGTCCGCGCCGGCCTCGCTTTGATAATGCTGCATCGTGTGCGGCGTTCCGCGATAGCCGTACTTGCGGATCAGCGTCTCCACTTCTGGTTGTTCGCCAAACCGCTTCAAACCGGGCGCAAGGATGATCAGTTCGCCATCGTCGGCAATTGCCATCCGCGTGCGATACACGGCCTTGTTGGCCACCCAAGTGCTGAAGAACTCATCGCCTTGCATCACGCACACCACTCGCTTCGCCGGCTCGTCCAGTAGCGTGATGTTCTCGGCCTGCGATTGTCTCGCCGCGGCCAGGTAGGTCTCTCGGTCATCACCCACGTGCACGCCGGAATGAACCAGCCGCCCGTCATTCGCGCGGCGCATCACCACCTGAAAATAGAAGTCCGGCAACTCACCAAGAAGTTGATCTTCCGCCAGATCAAAGACGGCCCGAGTTGGCGTCACCAGCGTGCCGAGGTTGTTTTCGATCCCGCAGCAGGCGGCCATCATGTGCGAAGTGCAGATGGTTTCCTTACCGCCCAGCCCGATGAAATAGTTCTTGTTGCCGTTGGCGAAGCCGAGCACTTCATGCGGAACAACGTGGCCGATGTTGATAATCCAATCCCAATTGTCACGCATCAACATCGTGTTGAGTTCGATGGGGATCGCCCAATCCGCCGCGCCGTTGCTCAGCCGTTTGACGTCCTGTGCGGACACTTCGTCAACCGTCACGCATCCACCGCGCCAATCGTGCGGATGAATCTGCGCTTCGGGGATCTCACCAAACATCTGCCGGTTCTGCTCCGGCGTATGCGGAAGATGTTGGCCAAGCGTGGGGATGACGTGAACTTCAGCTTCCTGCGAAAGCGTCCGAAACAGCCGCTCCGTGATCCGACCGCTGCCTGAGTGCATGCGGGTGATGTCCGGCGGCAACAGCAGCACCCGCTTGGGCGAACTTCCCAGCCGGGAGCGCGCTTCAGCGATGGCGCGGTCCGTCAGCTCGTCAATTTCCGGCCAGGCAACTTCGTCCGCGGTGTGGGAAAACCAAGGCATGCGTTTGTTAGCACTCAGTGGTGGAGTTGAGAGAATTGCAAAACCGTGCGCAACGGCGATTCGCGATTCTCGCATGATCGCGCAAAGAATTTCAATCCACCAGGCGAAGAAGCTCACTTCTAAATCTGTGCGTTTGACGCGACTTAGAATGCGAACATATACGACACAAACGCGCCCTCGCGGCGGAATCGTGGATCGCTGGAGAACCCGCCGACGGCGCGAACATCCAGATAGCTGCGCGGCCCAATCTTGCGGAGATACTGCAATCCCAGCCCAAAGACGTTGGAACCGTCCGCCCGCTCATAAGCGATTTCTGGCACCAGGCTTTCATCCTGATGGTGGCGGAAGAGTTGCACGCCTGCGGCCGCGCCATAGCGGTCGCCCACAACCGGCGCGGCGGAAATCGCCACCAGCGGATTCACCGCAAAGGAACTTGTCAGCCGGTTGAAGTTGCCGCCGGAGATCGAGTTCCAGCCAGGCGTCGCCGCGAAACCATTGGCGTAATAGACCGCTTCCTTCACGCCGCACGCACATAGCCAGCCGCTATTGATGATCCGCGTTAGATTGCTTTCCAGTACGAAAAGTTCTCCATTGCCGCGCCCTGCCGCATCGCCCCATTTGAAGATCGCGCGACCGGCCAATGACAACGGGCCAAAGAACTTCGTATAGCTGGCCGCTGCGTAGTTGGCACTGCGGTCCGCCAACCGGCGGTGATCCACAAACGCATACGTCAACTCGGCGAATGAGCCGCGATAGTCTGCCTGCAGGTGCGCACCAAACACGTCCGCCGCGCCATCGTTGAACGCGTCCACTTCGTCAGGCAGCCAGAAAGTCTGTACGCTCACGTTCGAGAACGGCGGAATCAAGAGCGAGTTCTTGGAGACAACAATGCCCAGCACTTCATCATTAATCAGCAAGTTGTTGTGCAGCGCGAAAGGAAACTTGCCCAACGTAATGTGATGGTCAAACGCCGTCCGCGTGTCACCAAGCACTCCACCGAAGACGCTGTCCAGCTCGAACTCAAACCAATAGCGGTCAGGGATCGCCGTGGAGTTGTCCACATACCCTGACGGATTGTTGAACATGTAATAACTGCCGCCGGAGTTGCGCTCACCCAGCGGTCGGTACTGCACATGAAAACGCTCCGTGCCTGTCAGTCGCAAGTCCAAGTCCAAGAGCAACTGCTGACCAATCACGTCCGCCCGCTGACCGTTTTGCTCAAAGGCGATGCCGAACATCTCATAGCTGCCAAAGCCAACGAACCTTGGCTCCCACTGGTAGCCATCGCAGCCAAACCAAGTAAAGCCAGGCCAGGGCCGAATGGGGCCAGGGCCCAGAAACGGACCGAACAGCGTAAACGGTTGCGGTGCGCAATACCCTTCCGGCAATCGCAAGCGGACGCTGTGTTCATCGTATTGGCTGGCGTACTGTGCCCGTTCGTCCTCGGTTTCGTACATGTACGAGCCGCCGTGGTTGGCCAATTCCCATTCCAACGGCGGAAGCAAAAGCTCCTGTTGGCGAACATCGCCTGGGGCAGGCGGCAATGCGGGAAACGGCGTCCCGTTGGCTGGACCGTCTGGCAACTCTTCCAGCGGATTCGAAGGCACGGCACCATCGGGATCAGGCAATCGCAGCAGGCGTTGTTGCTGTCTTTGCGGAACTGGCGGCAGGGGAATAATTTCGCCAAACTGTTGACGTTGATTCGTCGCCGAGACCGTGCGGTTGATCTCGTCAGCCGATGGAATCCGATGCACCGGCGCAGTGGCGGACAGCGGAACTGGATTCCACGGCTGCAATTGTCGGGGCGTAGGCGGCGCTGGTAGAGACAGTGGCCCTGAGACAAAGCTGCGCACTTCCTTCCCAACGCTGACCAAGGCCAGCGTGGCGGCAAACATGACCGCGGCAAGGAGTACGTTTGATTTACGCATGGGAAAGTTGTTCGTAATCGCCGTTGTCTCGTCGTGATGTGCGTGTTGCTTGCTACTCTGCTCTGGCTGTGACAATCGTCTCAAACTCGCCCACAACAACCGCTTCCAATTGCGGCTTGAGTTGCGGTATGCCAATCTCGTCCAACAATCGCGGCGGCAAGTGACGGAACAGCAATCGCACTTGCACGTGGTAATCGCCGGGCGCGGTCACTGGCACGCGATAGGTCTGGTCCGCGGAACCAAATGGCGTCAGGCTTGATTTTTGCACGCGGAATCCGGCCGGTCTGCCCATCGCCGCCGAGATGTCTGCTGCGGGGCGGAACAAACTCAGCGGATCCAAATGCCGATTCACCGACAGCACAACGGAACGTTCCGTGCCCTTGTTCGTCAGCGCGATGAACTTGCTTTGGAAGTTCAGCAAATGTTTGTCATGTGCCAGGTGACCGGTCTGCACGTCGTAGCTGTGGTCATCGCGAAGATCGCCGTTGCGATCGAAGTCGCCCGAGGCGAACACCCGGCGACCGTGCGCGTCGCGAACAATCACTTGCACCCATAACTGCCGTTCCGCGGAAAAGCCGGTGGGGTAATTGTGTCCTGCAAACGTACTCTGCACGCGAACCGCAATGGGCAAGTTCTGCCCACAATTGACTTCTCGCGGCGCGTCGACCAACAGTCGCGCCCCGTTCCGCAATAACTCGTATCGCTTGGCCGTGGCAATCGCCAGTTGATTGCGATTCTCAATCCGCAAATCGGTCAGCGACTTCTGCTGATATGGCGTCAGCGCTGCAAAGTTCCGGTAGTCAACCTCGTACATCCAGTCGCGCTTGTGCGGGAACTCCGTGTCCGGCAGCAGAGAATAATCCGGCCCTGCGAACGTATGATCGGAGAGATGCCGCAAGCGAATCCGCTCAGGGTCAACGCCAGGCACAACAGCCGCGCGACCCAAAGGGCGATGATCGTCAGGGATTGGTTTGCCAGCAACTGGCCCCATGTGGCAAGCCTGGCATGTGACGCCTTGTTCCGCGGCGGGACTGTTGCGCCATTCGCTGAAGGCTTCTTCCAGACGAACTCCGGAAGGGGCTGTGACATCATGGCAAGATCCGCAGAACTCAGACCGTTTCAAGAACGGCCGACCTTGCGACGCATGCGCTCCGTTTTGCTGCGAAACATGATCATCGAACGGGCCAAACATGCAGCCGTCAAAAACTCCGCCTGGCTGAATTGCGTGCCGCGTGTTGGCCTTGAAGTAGGGCTGTTGCACGCGATGGCACACCACGCACGTGACGCCTTCTTGCGAAAGCCGCGAGCGATGAACGTTCCGCATGGTCCCGTCTTCGCCAATGGCTGTGCCCAAAGGCGTATGACACCGCGTGCAAAAGGTGCCGACCGTTCCGCTGGTGCGCTCAACCAGAGAGAGATTGAACGCCTCCATGACGGGGCTTTGCATCGCGTATGCGTGCATGGAACGAGACCATTCTTCATACTGCTTGGGATGGCACGTTTTGCATTCCCGCGCGGATGGAAAGTCAATCTCCAACAGCGGTCGCTCAGTATGCGGTCCATAGTTGGGCGACTGATATTCGTGCGCGCCACGTTTGATCCAGCGTTCCAGTGTTCGCAGCTGGCCTGCGGTCAACCACTCTTCCGCTTGCGGCGGCATCATCGGAGTGTCCGAATGCGGAGAGTCCAGCTCGGCCGTAACATTCCAAGCGACATACTGAAACAACAGCGACTCCGCCGGCTTGCCAGGGACAACCAAAGCCATGCCGTCTTTTTCGCTCAACAGCCCGGCATGCGTGGAAAGATCAGCACGCTCGCAATCCGGGCGATGGCATGCCACGCACTTAGCATTGACAATCAGCCGCACTTCCAGCCAATCCGGATCGAACGGATGCGGCACGCGCGGATTGATCAACGGAGATGGCGCGGCATCAATCGATTGCGGTTGCGCATCAACCTGATGATCCAGCGCGGCAACAAACCACGCGGCAAACAACAACACAACGCCGGCGAAGAAGAATCGTCGCTGACGGCGGGTGTTGGCGCACACTTCGCGCAGTTGTTCCTCAGGCGCGGAAACAGCGCGATCGTATTCTTTGGTGTCCGTCCCAGTCATAGCGCATTCGCATCCTGCGAAGAAACAGCAGATGACGTGCTGCCAACCGTTCAGCGTGATTCTGGTCACACTGCGATTCGCGCGGCGCGCACGTACCCCTGCAAGTTCATGTCACTAATCGCATCGACCTGACCGCGGAAACGTGTTCAATTGACCGGGATTGCCTGACACGATCCGCGTCAGTGGCGTTTTCGCGACGAAACGCACGGACGGCAAAGAGCCGCCGCCGGGAGAAAGTCTCAAGTTTTGCCTGGCAAACTTTGGCGAATCTAACGCTTGGGGATCACACTTTTCTCGCTTGGTGACGTCGTTCAAATCTCAGGCTTTGCCAGCGGGCTAACTTGTTTCTGCAAATCACCTTAGCGCATCTTATGTAATCGCAAATGTGTGGCCCTGGCACCTTGGATGGCTAAAATTCAACCAAGCATGTTCGCTCGCGTCAGAATAACCTCAAGCGGCAAGACACGTTGCGCCTGCGGGCTTACTTCGCCCCCAACACATAGTCTGCCCCAACAGGCATACTCCGCTTCAACATCCGCCTGCTATTCATTTCACGAAGGCGGAACGAACAGCCTTCCCTGATGGACAAGAATCCCACAACTGAGCGTGCGCCTGAAGTCAGCGGCCAGCCGTCCGGCGGCACGCGCGTGGAACTCCGCGCGCTGGATGTCGAGATCGGCGGCACGCCGCTTTTGCGCAATGCCAAGGCTGTCTTTCCGCCAGGTAAGATCACGTTGATTGTCGGTCCCAGCGGCGCCGGCAAATCTGTGCTGCTGCGAGTGCTGGCCGGACTGGACCGCCACGGTGGGCCCATCACGGCCGATGGCGTGATCCAATTTGGCGGCACCAACTTGTCAGGCACCAACAAGCCACGTCCCGTGGGTGTGGTCTTCCAAAGCTTCGCACTGTTTGACGAACTCTCCTCGCTGGAGAACGTTCAATTCGCCGCGGCCCATCGGGCGAACCGTGACACACCCAGCCACGAATCGCTGGAGCCCAAGAAACTCTTGAGCGAACTTCGCGTGCCGCGCGGCGTCCGTACCGCGCAACTTTCCGGAGGCCAACGGCAGCGGCTCGCCATCGCCCGCACGCTTTCGTACAACCCGGACGTGGTGTTGTATGACGAACCCACTTCCGGCTTGGACGCGGCCACGGCTGCCCAAGTTGCTGAACTGATTTGCGCGACGCACGAGACGCACCCGCGCACGTCTGTCATCGTCACACACGACTACGAATCGCTCTCGGCCATCGCCGACACGATCTACTTGTTTGATCCGACAACTCAATCGCTCAACCTGATTGAACCGGAAGATTGGCCGAGACTGCGCGAGTTGTTGCATCCAGTGACAATGCATGCCGACGAGATCATCGGCGATAGCGAAGACGCCGCAGGTCAGGGTTCCTCGGCCAGCGAACTTGAAGATGAGTTCGGCGAGCAGCAACGCAGCGGCATCGATGAACGCCAACCGAACGAAAGCAAGACCGCGAAGCTCGAACAGGCCGAAGTCGCGTCGGGCAGTTTCCTCATCCGAACCGCTCGCAATTATGCCAAACGCGCGGCCACCGGTATTGGCGATTTCCTGGCCGGAACCACCAAAGCGGCCGAGGCAGCACTGCGTTTGCCGTTCTCGCTGTTGCCAGTGTGGAAGAGCGCGCGTTGGGGCGGACGATACTTCCTGCACTACTTGCGGCTGGTCGCTGACCCTTCCGCGTGGCTCTACATCGCCATCTCCGGTTTGATCATCGGTTTTGTCGGCACGTACTTCACGTACAAGTTTCTGCCGTATCGAGGAATCACCGAGCCGATCCTTAATGAGAACCTGCTCGATTCGCTTGGCTTTGCGCTTTACCGGATTTTGGTGCCGGTGCTGGCGACCATCTTGCTGGCCGCACGATGCGGCGCGGCCGTTTCTTCGGACATCGGCGGCAAAGTTTACGGTCAGCAGTTTGACGCTTTGCGAAGTTTCGGCGTCAGCCCCCCGCGTTATCTGCTGACCGGCACGCTTTGGGCGTTCTTGTTGGGCGGCCCGTTGCTGGTGGGCATCAGTTACTTTGTCGCTCAATTCACCAGCCTTGTGGTCTTCACGGCCACGCAGCCGGAGTTGGGTCCGCACTTCTGGCGATTGAACTTTCACAAGAGCTTGCTTGTACCTGGGCAGTGGTTCTATTCCGGCACAGCCTGGCTGGCAGCCAAAGTCCTGCTGTGCAGCTTGGGCGTTGGAGCGATTGCCTACTATCGCGGCGCGACGCCTAAGTTCTCCACCCGCGACGTCAGCCGCGGCGTGACTTCGACCATCCTTTTGGCGACGCTGTTTGTTCTCACCGTGCACTTTGTGTTCGCGTTCTTTGAGTTTGAGTGAAAAAATAAATTCATCGCGCTCATGGCTCGACCGAAGGTTCAAAAATGACATATTTTGAAGATCTTACTCCCCACACATATACCGAATGCCAAGTTGAACGCGGCGTGTTAAATGTTGGCTGGCTCGGCGGCGGACATGAATTTCCAACCGGAGAAGCATCGAGGAAATTTGTCTTCGCTCTCTCAAAAATGTGTTTGAGTCCGATCCATTTGCACCGCGGCTTTCACGGGTGCGAGTATTGTAGAGGAAAGGCAGAAGGCAATGGGCAGATACGAGTGTGCCATGCCAACGGTACCTGGTATGCATCTCCGCAACTGATCGGCCACTACGTCGCCGATCACGAATACTTACCGCCAGCCGATTTCATCGACGCCGTGTGCGATCCACTTCATGTTGCCATGGCTAGGATCGATCAAGACATGGAGTCATGGGAGGCTGATATACGCAGCGTTTTTCCCGAATGGAAGCCAGACGCATATCTCGACCAGTGGCCAAAGGCCAAGGAACAGTTGCAGATAAATCAAGCTGTCAGCGGCATCGTTGTGGCTCGAGCAGATTTTGGTGTTTGGTGTGACATCGGAGTTGGGTTTCCCGCTTTGTTGTCGACAGAGAACTCATTAGCCGCAACCTACCCGAACCCAAGACTTAGTGACTTGCCGCCCAAGGGAACAACGGTCCGAGCAAAGATCGCAGAGGTCAAGAAGGATCCGTTAGTCCTGCTTTCCCAGGTGTGACACACAAAGCCGCGTAAGTCCAATGAAGCGTAGCGTGTTGCCGCGCACATGCTGCGCTCACGGCTGGAAGGAACAAGCTTGTTATTTGTTCTCACCGTGCACTTTGTGTTCGCGTTCTTTGAATTTGAGTGATTCGCGAAGGAGTCGACTCGCTTGACGTCAGATCAGCAACACGCCCAAGCCAGTGACGGCAGCGCGCCGCTGAAGTCGCCACCGCAGCCACCTTCGACAGACGGTGTCGCATTTCACTTCTCGCTTAGCGAATTACTGTGGCTGTTTGTGCTGCTCGCTGTTTTGCTGGCCGTGATCTCAGTCATGCCGTGGCTGGCGGTGCCGATCATTCCGCTGACCATCACCGGCGTGCGAACTCACCTCGTCGCCAAACATCGTCGCCTGGCAGGCCGACCGCTTTCCATTGTTCACACGATGGAAATCATGGCCTCAACGTTGATTCTCAGCGTGATGTGTTGTCTGTCGCTGGTTGTCGCGGCGTTCGTTGCGTGGCAGCTGGGGGCGTTTCTTCAGGCGGCAGCCTTTGGCATCGGTCGCGAACACTGGGGCCTGGCCGCCGTTGCGGCTGCGATTGCGGTGGGCCTGCTGGGCTTTGCGTGGTGGAGGACGATCAAAGCAAACTGGTCATTCGATATGCATTCCACCGGCGAAACGTTCGCCGTGACCGAGGAAAAGCCGCAGTCAAGTTTTCGCTTTGGTCTGGCGAACATCTTGGAACTCACCACTTTGGTCGCGGTTGTTCTCGCGGTGGGGCAACAAGCTCCGGCGCTGGCGGTCGTTGTTGGTGTGCCGTTCATTTCGGCCATGATCTATACCTGGCGGTTCGCCAATCGGCGCGAAGCCAGGAAACGTCCGGTCTCATTTCTTGAGCGGTACAGCCTGTTCGTCCGTGCGTATTTCTTGACGGCCCTGTTCTTGGCGTCCGTTGCGGTGGCCTTGATTGGCGGCGGTTGGTTTGTCGGCGTAGTGATTTACCAAATCACCGGCGATCAAAAAGGCGCATACATTGTTGCTGGCTTTAGCGGCATCGTCTTGGCCGTGGCCGTGGTGGCGGCCGCCTGGTTCTTACGGCTGAAGCGGCTGTTCAACGAAGACGAAGCGATCGATGAACCGTCCGCCGGCTCTGAACTCGCGCAAGCAGATGCCGAATAACTCCCCGTCGGGCAAATATTTCTTCGCGAAACAATCGCGCAATGCACCGCCTGCAGCTACTGTGCGGGTCGCTTCATCACAGCGTTAGTGGTGACGCGGGATTGTCCACGCGTGACCTGATAACACTCCTGCAATTCCCACCCTTGGGCCGCCATCTCGTTCAGCCGTTCCGTGGCAGTTGCAGAACTTGGCGACAGCAAAACCACTTCGTACTCCCATTTGGCCGGCTGCGGTGCCGCTTGCTCCTCCTGGTCTTGGGCGAAGCCAACTCCGCAAACCGCAACGGCAACCGCGATAAACAAGACAACAAGCATAGGTCTGGACATCACATGCTCCCATTCTTCTCGTGGGTTTCCCGAAAAACAGCCGCACGCGCGCAGCAATGCACGCTATGCGGATCATCCTCTGGATAATAAACCGCTGAGAAGGCTGCACGTTTCGCTGAAGACAGCTGGACCGCGAGCAGGTGCGCTAACGACGTAGTAAAGCGGCGTAGTAAACCGCGGTCCGAAAGTCGCAAATTACTCCGCGGCCGCAGGCAGCATCGAGTGCGATGGCACTTCGCCGGGAGACTTCCCGCGAGAAGATTCCTCAACTTGCGCCAACTCGTCAGTGCCCAAGTCTTTGTCACCCAAATCTTTGTCGCTCAGCTCTTGATAGCCCAGTTCTTTCGCCAGGCTCAAGGCGCCAAACTGGTCATTGCGAAAATCGTTCACAATCTCCGGTGGCGTTTCCTGCAGCCGCTTGGAATTGTGTTCCGCGTCAATGAAACCCTTGGCCACGGTTTGGTGCAGTTTGGATTCACTCACGCCGACCAATTCCTGATCGGAGCTATCGCGATACCACAACGTCAGCTTGTCGTCCGTATGCTGATGATCGCCAAAGGCCAGCATCTCCGGCTCAAACTCAACGGACAGCGCCGCGCACGCCCGTTCAACCTGCGGCTGCGGATTTGCAACAAGTTCTTCATAGCGGATGAGCGGAACGCCCTGCTCCGCGTAACGCAAAATGTTGCGGTGCGCGTCTGCCCAAGTCTTCAACGGATGGCGATCCTGAAATGTCTTCGCCAGCGAAGTGGCTGTCGCCAACGGACCGCGGGCCAGCAA
This sequence comes from uncultured Planctomycetales bacterium, assembly GCA_937982665.1. GTDB lineage: Bacteria > Planctomycetota > Planctomycetia > Pirellulales > S012-138 > CALJLD01. Next base: position 12,776 of record CALJLD010000059.1, on the reverse strand, counting down.
GAGCAAACTTTCGTGCCCATACATGGCCGCAATCTTGTCGACAACCTCATGATGCGCCGGCTCTTTGATGACCAGCCGCTGCTTGCGTTCCGCCGCACAGATATGCCGAAAGAACTTGTTCAATCGCCGCTTAATCAACGGCCGCGCAATCCGCCCCGGCAGAAAACGCGGCACATCCCAGACCGCCGTCGCGGAAAGGCCATAATGGCTGGCAATGACGTCCGCTTTGCGAACGGCCGCCTTGTACTTCCAGTGACCACGGCCCAGCAAGGCCGGCACGGCAAATTCAAACGGACACGCAACCTGGCTGTGGGAGTCAAGAATCCGGCTGAGCATGGTGGAGCCGGTCCGCTTCCCACAAATCAAAAAGTGGGGGTGCATTCGATAACTCATGGTTCGCCGCGACGGTGATCCGGCGAAGAAAGCGAGACTTGCACGCCCCGAGACGAATTGCGCGCCCCTTCGCAGCAATTCAGCCTAGGCAGAAGATGTGAAGCTCAAGCGTGAGCCGTGTTAGCGAATTGTTAAGTTGCGCGTGCCGGTCTTGCTATCTTGAAATCAGCTGCCCGGCGACTTGGGCCCCGCGAATTCCGCAGGCATGTAGGGTGCGTGAAACGCACCTTTGTCGCGTTCCGGGTTGCCGTTGGCAGATCCCTTTGACCTCTTGGCCATTGCGGCTGTTGACAATGAGTCTTTAGAGTCGGGTCACGAACTCGGGGATCGTGACGTAAATCCCGGTTTTGCAAACACGGCGTTCAGCAGTATAAGAATGGTGTTTGTTAGTGTTCCACTTGTTCACACGCGTTGGAACTATTCACATGAATGCCCGACACATAATGGCTGCAGCCGCTTTGGTGATGATGTTTGCCATGGGGTGCGGGGGACAGCAGACGAAAACCAACAATATACTTACTTGTCAACATTTTGAACGCGCGATCCAATCGGAAGAGATTGCAACGATCCAGGACCTCTATGGCCGTCTGGCTTCTGAACTCGCAGCTGGTCGAATAAAAGAAGCGCTGTCCGATGTTAATGCGAAAGCGGCGGAGTTTGTTCCCATCGACAAATGGCTTGAAAACATCTACATGCAGGTACCAAATGAGGGCCGAACTAAGGATGAAGCTTTGGCGTTGCTAGCCAACGAAGTAAGTTGGAAAAGCGACGAACGAGATCTTCGTGCGATTACGAGGGCGTACTTGGAAAGTACACGCTACCCAACTAAGGCCGAGCGCCAACTGAATTGGGACAACCCTGTTCATTTTACAGTATTCACAAATGAACGCGGAGAAATCATTTGTTGGAGAAGGGTCGAATGACCGCTTGTCGCAACCTGCGGCTTATTGCCAGTGTTGACTAGCGCCATGAATGCACGCCCGTCCCGTGTGAAATGATGTTGCTTATGATTGGTTGCAGGTGTTGAAACAAGTAAACGTAGGCGGGTGGAGCGCAGCGCAACCCACCTTCTCAGTGCGTGATGGTTCGTCGCGCGATGAACTTTGTCTTCGGCCCGTCGCGCAATTGCAAAAAGCAGAGGGACCGTCGCTTGAAATGTGGGTTTCACCCACCCTGCGGCGAGTTGCAAGCGGACAATCCCCAACTACCGTTCGCCATCCGCCGCTTCGCCGTGAGCTTGCCACGACAATTTGCCGCGACGCATTTGTGGGACGCCGACCGCTTTCTCTCCTTGCTTGGGAATCAGTTGGGCGGCGGCCAACCGGAGCTCAAGCCAGGTCATGCGGAAATGCAAAAAGTCGGCATCTTGTTCGGCCAGCACAGGCAACAGTTTTCTTCCATTCAGCGACGTCAGCCCACGATCCGCGGCAACCGCTTTTCCGCTGGACTCATACACTTCGTGCCAGGAACTCATTTTCATTTCTTGTCCTTCGGCCTTTACGAGAATTGAAGTGAAAAGTGAGTCCGGCCCCACGTGACTCCGTTTCGTATCCGGGATATCAAAGACGCCAATGTGATCAAACTTCTTCAACGTTTTGGCCACATCATCCGGATCGAGGGTTGCGGTGAAGTACGGCTTGCCGCCAAATGCTTGGTTGCCCGACCAGACAATCTTGCCATCACCCCAGACACACATGATCAATTGCGTGCCAACGGACGAGAAAAGCCCATAGTCTTCTGTGTAAATCGCGAACACAGTTTCCGCATCGGTAATCGACTGCGTATCTTGTGCAGCCGCCGCAGCGCCAAACAACGTTAACAACAGCAACGACAGACTGGCGGTCTTGAACATGATTCCCTCCGGGCAAAACCTGGTTAACTGCACGTCTCCATCTTCAATTGGCGGCCGAGAAAATACTTCCGCACACAAATGATTGTTGCACAAGTTGCATTCTAGCTGCTGTTCAAAATCCCAGCTCTACGACTTGCCGATGCGGCAAATCCTTACTGCGAATTCAAGCTGGACAAAAATTCCAGAAAGTCCCATTTCGCTCTTGCCGAGTGCGCAGATTTCTTGCGAGTTTGCCAAGATCACCAGAATGCTCTGCAATTGATTGAATCGGGGGGCCGTGTGGAGTTTTCGCTCGCAACTGGCGACGGTGGAAATCCGCCTCGGCGTGTTCGCCCCTGATCATGCAAAGACCTGATGAGCATTCACCACATCAACAAAAAACACACAACATTCCCCTAACCCAAGGCAAACCAATGACTAACGCCAACCTTGCCTGCGAATTCGTTTGGCCAAAAGAGCAGTGACATACGAGAATAAACCTCGCCTGGATTCATTCCCGTTGCGTGTGAAATGGTTTCGCACGCGTCCGAAAAGGTTTCGGCCGCGTTAAAAAACGTTTCCGTCGCGTGCAAAAACGTTCCGTCGCGCCAAAAAATGTTTCCGGCCTAAACCATTGTCGTACGGTTACGAGTGTTATCGCACTGACGTGTAAGGAGTTAGCTCACTTTGTAACGGCACGGCCGCCTTCCCCATGACGACTTTTGCCCGATATGGCTTCTGCACAATAAGTTCTTCCACAACAAAACCCTCAACAAAGAAAACACTCCCAAGACTTGCCGCAACAAACTCTCTCCACTGGCCGGGGCCGAGTGTGAAGAAAGAGGAAACGAAATCACGAACTTTTTCAGCCGGCTGGATCTCGCTGATTCCGGCAGCGGGGACGCTGCTTGCTTGCCAGATCTTCCTCTTCATCATGCCGATTGATGAGTCTTGGCCGGCGCTAGTGTGTCTGGCGGTTGCGTTTGCCTGGTTGCGAACAAGCTACATTTCCTGCGTTTGCCGCCAGTCACAAACTGAGTTGAGCGCGATCGCGCTGTTCGAATTGTTCTTCGGCGGCCTGTTTATATTCATCCCCATCGGCCTGTCAGTGCTTGCCGCGGTGCTGCTCGGCACGTTCAGCGGAGTTGCAATTTTGCAGCCTGCATTCCAGTACGCGCCGACATCGGTGAGCATAGGCTGGACCACCGCCAGCATGTTTGGGCTCTTCATGCTGGACGCCTGGAGTCCAATGTTGCAGCCGAAGAAGTTCCGACAATCACGGACCCAGAACCCTGTCGAAACGCCCCCGCGTGCCGACACCCCAAGCATTCGAGATGCCCCGACGGATGGCCCGTTAATTTCCCCGCCCACTGTGCGGTTTGAATTGGGGACCTTGCTCCTGATGGTCACGCTGTTATGCATCAACCTGGGCCTGGCGAACGTCTCCTGGGCGATGCTGCTGGCAACCGATTTTCTGTTGATGATCGCGGCGATTGTGACAGCTGCGATTGTCACCGAACACCCTGACCGCAGGGCATTGAGATTTGTCGACCGGCTGGAAGTGTTCTGGTACACGCTGTGTTGGCGCGTGGGGATGTTCCTTTCGGCCTGCCTGACCACGTTGCTGACAGCGCAGTTGTTGAAAGAACGAGCAACCCATTACCGCCACATGCTGTTTGGAGAGTTCACCGCCACCACGAACTTTTGGCTGGCGTTCGGGCTAGGACTTGGCGTTGCGGCCATCTGGTGGTACGGCGAAAGAGAATTCCTGCGTCCAAACTGGTGGCGTCACTCACACGACGAGCCGTCATCAATCTGCAGACCAACAATTCGACAGCCGATGAATCAACGAACGCATGAGTTCGACAGTTAACAACTCGCCAAACATCTCCGCCGCTGCCACAAGGCCAGCGGCTGATTTCGGCGTGCGCTATTCTTTGGGCGAGTTGTTTGCGCTGTTTATACTCCTTTCCTTCGTGTTGTTCGTCTGCACAGTCGCGCCGCTGCTGACGATCATTTGGGTTCCGATCACAATCGCAATCATTCGCACGACGTTGCTCGTCACGCAACGCCGCCGCCTAGGGCAAACTACATCGCCAGGAGATTGCCTGGAGTTGTTCGCCGGGACGGTTGTCATGACGTTCACCTGCGTGATGTCACTAGGTTTGGCCGGGCTGATGGGCTTCAGCTTTGGCAGTGCCTTGCAGTTTGTGTTCGCCAGCGAGCGCGGCGAATACTTGTTGGGCGGAATCACCGGCGCAATTGTCGTTGCCAGCCTGATGGCCGTCGGCTGGTGGCCGGCCATCCAATCAAATTGGGTTTACGATCTGCAGCTGAGCAGCAGAGCCCAGCGCAACGCGGCCCAAGCTTTCAGCACCAACGAGAAACTGCGCCGCTTCCGCTTTGACCTGACGGCACTCTTCGAGCTGACGACAACCGCCGCTGTCTTGGCACTGTTGTCCACCTGGTCATTCTGGCTGCCGGTCGTTCTGGCTCCGCCGATGCTCGTTGCAATCATGGCCAACGCGCGACGTGTTGAACGCCTGCGCCGGCAAGACCAGTTCGTAAGCTTTGCTGATCGCTGCGCAATGCTGGCTGGCGCATTTGTGGTTGCGGTTGTGGTGTTGTCCACAACCATCGCCGCGTGTGTCGGCGGCATTCTGCTGTTCAGTTTGGTTGGCGCGGAAATGACCGGCAATCGCGTCGTCGTACTGATTTTGTTTGGTGGACTCGGCGGTTTGATCTTCGGCGGTTTGGTCGCCACGATTTGGATTTACGGATTGCGCAGAGTGACTCGCGAGCAAGACACAACCGGCGGAAAATGATGGACGCGCGGGAAACACTACACGAGTTGCAGTCGTCATCCTTGCCGGCGAATTGGCCAGTCGGATTGCCGGAGATGTCCCCGTCTCCGGAAAGCATTGTGGCCGCGCGAGAACAACGCGGACCGCAACAAGGCGTCAAACTTGTGTTTCCTCGGTTTCAACTCGCTTCGCTGTTTCAAGTGATGGCACCGTTGTGTGGGCTGTTGGCAATCTGGCCTGTCGCGCCGCCGCTCGCCGTCGCTTTGGGCGTCCCCACACTGTTGGGCGTGCTGACGACAGCGCACGTTGTTTATGCGGAAGCTCGCCAACAGCGGTTGCTCTCGTTGGTACAACGCCTGGACGTCTTCAGTCAGGCGTTTTGCATGGCGCTCTTGTTTATGATTCCCGCCGCCATCATGGGGTTCGTCGGCCTTTGCTGCGGATATATGCTCGCAAGTTGGCTGGGAGCAATTGGCGGTTTGATCCTTGCGGCGGCGCCGGTCGTCGCCGCGATGGTCCGTCGCTTGCGCGATATCCGTCCCGCCGGCCAACTCATGCCGGTGTCGGTTGTTGACTCATCGCCAGCCGACTTAGGTCAGCTGGAATCGTCATTGTCGGAATCGAGTTCGTTTGAGGATCACAACAAAGTCTTCCGCTAAGATGAGCGATGGAACTCGCGCATCTGGCTTGAACCAATGAAGAACCGCTGCGATAGATGTTTTGCGATCAACCCGCCCGAGGCGGCGACGTGCCATCAATGCACATCACCGCTTGTTGGCGCAGCGCGGCCTGGCTTCTTTGATTTGCCGCGCCAACATGAGGATAGCGAACACAGTCTCTTGGCCAGCCGTGAAACTGCAGCAACGGCGATTGGGCCTCGCATTCACGCTCTGTCGCGATATCAACTGGGATCGCTTTTCCAGCTCATGGTTCCCTTGAGCGTGATCCTGGCGTTGATTTCGTTTTCGCCGCTGGATGGTCTGGTGTGCTCCTTGCCGTTGATTTTTGGCATGGCGACCACCGTGAATTACGTCATTGCCGAAGCCCGACATGGCCGCACCGTGAGTTTGGAAGCTCGTGCCAGGGTGTTTGTCCGCTTCAGCTTGCTTTCCGTCTTGCTGGGCGCGACCTTCCCATTGCTGGGGTTTTGCGCCGGAGCCTTGATAAGCGGCGTCACCGGCGCATTCGTGGGAGCCGCGTTGGGCGTCGTCGCAATCATCGCGCTGTTGCGAAGTGCGCGAACTCCCGTAACTGACCGTCCACCGGAGTGATGGCATGAATCACCTGGTTGCAACTCGAACTCTCGACGACGTGGCGCGATCGAATCGCCGCTGCGCGACTTGTCATGCAACGAGTTTCTACAGCGTGGATTCGTGTCCTGCTTGTGGAGCGCCGTTTTCAGGAGACACTTCGGCCGCGGAAGTGCCGAACAGCGCGGACCGGCAAAGCCACGTGCCATCAGGTCTCGTCGAAAAACCACGGGAGCGAGTTCGCTTTGGGCTGGCTTCCATCTTTCAACTGATCGTCCCGCTCTGCGTAATCTTGGCATTGTGGCCAGTCGCGCCAGGCTTGACTTTCGGCGTGGCGGTGCTGTTTCTGATTGGAGTTGCCGCGACAGTTCGCCATGTTTGCCTGGAAGCCTCGCAGGGACGGATTGTGCCGTTGCGGAAGCGGCTGCAAGTCTTCCTGCTGGCGATGCAGTTCCTGTTCTTGGCAGTAGTGATTGGCGGGTCCTGGCTGTTCTTTGCCGGAATGGCCGCGGCCATTGCAGGACCACTGGCGGCCTTGTTGGCAGGGCTGGGAACCTTGGCATTGTCATTTGTGCTTGGGCGAAAGTTGCTGCAGAACTTTGACTCTGTTCTCCTCCAGGCGATCGCAACCGAATCGCATGATCATGGCTCTGAAACCGAGATTGAACACCTCCACAATTCTGACGGAAACTGAACCGAACCTTGCCCTGCAACATGTGTCTTGTCACAACTGTTAGCAGATGCCTGCCGCTGATTCAGCACCTTGCCTTAGGAGCAATTGCGTGACCGCACAAACCGTCTTTCTTCGCAGCGAACAGTTGTGGTACCGCGCGCCGGAAGAGTGCGACATTCCCTTGCTGACCAAGTGGTTTAACGATCCGGAAGTCCGCGGCTTCCTGGACTCCAGGGTGTTTCCCTATTCTGAGATTGCGGAAAAGGAATGGCTGCAAGGCGTGCTGCTCAAGCCCAATGGACCAACGCCCACGGCCATCTGCATGCTCTTTGGCCGCAACGGCGATGAGCAGCCCATCGGCTCTGCCGGAATCATGGGCATCAACTGGATCGCGCGGTTCGGTGAGTTCGGCATCATGATTGGTGATCCGGCCAACTGGAACCAAGGCCACGGAACCGAAGTCGCCGCGGCGATGGTCCGCTATGCCTTTCGCGATTTGAATCTCAACCGCGTGACGCTCAGGGTGAATTCCGAAAACCCCCGCGCCCGCCGCTCGTACGAAAAAGTCGGCTTTGTGGAAGAAGGCGTGCTGCGCCAAGGTGCCATGATGCAAGGAAAGTTCGTTGACATTCACATGATGGCAATCTTGCGCGAAGAGTGGAAAGGCGAGTAATCCTACTAGCCGAATGGAGCGAAGACCAACGCAAGCGATGGAGGATGACTTGAAGTCACCGCATCATCAACATCGCCGCAGCGTTGTCTTGACCGGTCATCGTGGGCAAGATGTCACGATTTGCAACCCAAGCGAATCCAATGCAAACCACAATGTAGAGCGCGTAATGCACAAATGCCGGCCCAATCTCGAAATCGAAACAAGCCAAAGCGATTAGCGAGCCGACCAGCAGCATCGGCGGAATGATGAACGTCCAACTCCACACGGCTTCCGTGAAGCTCTCCGGCACCAACCGATAAGCGGCCCACAGCGCGGCGTAGAACAATCCGCAGATTGCGGCGCGCATGATCAGAGCGACGCCCGTGTGCGGCGCGAGTTCGGAATCGCGCAGCGCTTGATATGCCGACCACGCATACAACGGCGAGAAGACCACCAGGCCAAGTCCCACATACAACTCGCCCGAACCAAATGGCGGGAACGTTCCCTTGTCTAGCGGCTTGGTGGAAGCCAGCAAGTCTTTCCTGCCCATGAACCACGCGACAACCACAATCACAATCGCGCTGAAGCCGGCGATCATGGCAACCGGCGCGCTGAACTTGCGGTTGGACCGCGCAATTGGCTTGAAGCTTGGCTGGCCTGTGACCGTCTTGCCACCGGAGGTGTATTCCGTTGGAGCTTCAATCTCCACCGTTGCCGATTTGGGGATGGTGATCATCGCCTTGCACTTAGGGCAAGGGCCCTGCTTGCCGGCGAATTGATCACTGACGCGGAACGAAGTTTTGCAACCAGGGCAAATGACAGCAATCGGCATAACAAATCCGCGCTAAAACAATAGGAGATGTGACAGGTGGGTAGGGCAGAAATGACGGCGAGTCCAGCTTACCCACAACGCACGGACCTCGCCAAGAAAACAGACAACGCCAAGAAACCAGGCGAGAACTCGCCCAAGGCATCCCTAGTTTCTCGGCGAACGCGGCGAAGTCAAGGAGCGTGGGCCGTTCGAGCGCTTGATGGCCGAAGTTGGTTTGTTCAGTTTGCCGAACGACACAATTCAGACCGGTTTGATGAGCGCGGACACATCGCGCCGATCGACAGGCCGTTTCGCGTCCCAAAATCAACTGTCAGCGTGTTGTCGGTTGCGCCGACGCAAATTGGTCAGATCGGGCCACTTGCGAATTACGACGAGAGCGTATGCAGCGCTCAGTTGGCAATTCGCATGCTCAAGCAAGCTTGAAGCATGGCACCCGCTTTCATCAAGATCGCCCTCTTCCACAAATGGATCCGCACCCGCGCCTCTTGCTGCGCTCAGTTTGGCGAGCAAACTGAGCTACCCGATGTCGCTCAAACAGGGCGAGCTGTTTGCTCTAACACATCCTGAAATTCGCACGCCCCTATAACGCCTGAAGTGGACCTGTAAGCCGGGTTTTGTCCCCGCGATGTGAATCGCTGGGGGCGGTCATTTCTCTGGAGCGACGATTGCTCGCCGCCTCGCCGCGCTTGCACGCGGCAGCAGCCTACCCGAACGCCTTGCTGTTGCCAGCACCAGACCGGACCAGCCTGGGGGCGAAACGCCGCGACGTCCTTATTTGGCCTTGCGTCGGGTGGGGTTTACCTAGCCGAGCCAGTCGCCTGGCCCGCTGGTGAGCTCTTACCTCACCGTTTCACCCTTACCGGGCTGCCGCGCGGTGCACGGCAACCTTAGGCGGTTTGCTTTCTGTTGCACTTTCCCTGATCTCACGACCGGTGGGCGTTACCCACCACCCTGTCCTCCGCCGCCCGGACTTTCCTCTACCGGCCAAAAGCCGACAGCGACCGCCCGGTCCACTTCAGGCATGAATTGGAGTGCGTTGCATTATAGGGGGGCGAGGTGCCCAATATGAGAGACGAAATTGAGAGGAGGAAAGTTCGCGCCGTGTGCGAATGTCCGTAGGATTCACTGTTTCCGTAGCGCCTCCCAGGCAGCGCCACCATCGAGCAAGCGCTTTTTCGCTTGGTCGGTGAGTTCAAAGGGCTCTAACATCAACATGAGTTTGGCCTGTGCACAGCCAGGGAAGGGAACCACTTCGACGATCGCGTTCCAATATTTCAACATCCACTGCTTGTGTTCCTCGCTTGCGCTGTTTGCCTGTGATTCAGCGACGGCGGCAAAGTCATTGATGTCCTCCGCCGTGAGTGTTGGCTCTGCATCGTGCGAAAGTTGTCGCCAATGAGCCCAACGTTTGGCCGGCACAAATACCACTTCTTGCAGCTTCGGCAGCTCGCTGAGATCACGTATGCCTGGGCCACGAATAAGTGGCAACATGATCCACTCAAGGTTCTCTAAAGCCTGAAGGTAGTGCAAACTCTTGTCCGTCATCGGCGTTCCGTAGAGCGCGATCCCTTCCAGTTCCGGGCGTGCCGCCAGATAGGCCAAACCTTGGTCTGTGATCTGTGATCCGTATAGACCTAAATCTCGTATAGAAGCGCACTTAAGCAGACGGCGCAAGCCGGCATCGTTCAGACTATTGGTGCCAACGGACTCTAGCTTTGGACAAGTTGCGATTACACTCCAAGCTTCTTCGTCCAATCCTATGTCGTTGATTGTTAGAGACGTCAGGTTAGGGAGCGTTGGCAAAACCTGGATGTCTTCGCGTCGCAGGAATGTGAGACTAAAACTCAATTCTGTGATGTTCTCGTTTCCAGCAAGCAGGTCCAGGTGGTAGCCCTCGAATAGTTCTACGAATAACACCTTGTCCGCACTGTACGCATCGAACTTGTCAATTCGTTCCTGCAAGTCTTCTCGGGCAGCGGCAATTGCGGCGGAATCCACCGCTATGACAAGGCCATCGTCGACGGTATCAGCATTTGTCATTAGAAATTGAGCAAAATCTAATCGCCCCACCTTCAAGCGATCGAGATCAGCAAACGCTTTGAGCGCGTCGATGCTCACCGTTGTCACGGAAGTATCGTTCAGATTGAGGTCTTGCAGCGCTGTTAGCGGCTTGAGTCTGGCGAGACCCACATCCGTAAGCGGCGTATCCGCAAGGTTCAAACTCTTCAACTCTGGATAACGCGACAACGCAGCAGCATTCTCGGTCGAGATGAATACGCTTTCCAAATCGAGCGCTGTCAGCGGAAACTGCGGCCAACTGTTTGGATCGCGCACCAAGGTAAAAGCAAGGTCCAACGACCTTAACCTATTCAGGTCCTTCCAGGCTGCCACGATGTTGTCGTCAACATCCTGTCCGGCAACATTCAAGGCTTCCAAGTCCGTGAGTTCGTTGAGCTGTGCCAGCAAACTTCGAGGCGGATCGGCAAGAGCCGTCTCAGGAGTGAAGCTGATTGGGCGATTTCCAAACTTATGCCCGCGCAACTCTGCAATGCGCGCCAAATCCACTTTCGTCAGCACGCAAACATTCTCTTCGCCAAACACAAACTCCAACCATGCCGGCGCTGGTTTCGTTTCATAAGAACCGCCGGCTTCCTTAATCGCCAGACGGATTTCGTTCTGCCGCAGATACGGAGCGACGAACGCGCGATAAGCGCCAAACGTGAGAGCAATCAACGTGACGAAGATCACCAGCGTCCGCAGGCCAAAGCGAAACCGCTTCTTGTTGCCTGATGGATTGCTCATTACGGGCTTTGGTTTCAGGAACGAGCGTCGACTTCATGATGTGCATGCATTATACGAGCGGGCCGTTCAACTTGCTGCTATTGTTGCACGATATTGGCGGAGGACAGCTCGCGCTTTGTGCGTTTGCGTTGAGTTACGCGGCCAAAGTTTCCATCGGATCGGTGTTTCGGTAGCGTCTCGCGCGAAGCGGCCCCCTCGGGCCAACGCTGTTTGGCTTCGTCGGTGAGTTCAAAGGGCGTGAACATCAGGATGTGTCTTGGCCTGTGCATGACCAGGGAAGGGACACACCTCGGCGTTGCGGCCCCAGTAGTTGAACATCCATTCCTTGTATTCCTCACTCGCTCGTTTCGCCAGCGCCTTGGCAACGACGGAGAAGTCATCGATGTCCTCCGCCGTGAGCGTTGGCTCCGCGACGTGCGAGAGTTGTCGCCAAGTGGGCAAGGACTGTCGGGAGAGAACTTCGCACAAAGTGTGTGCATTCGTCAAAAGGTGGGACTAAGATGCGACCACCCCACCAAACTCTCGCAACCACCTCCCGCCTGCTTGCGCGCTGATTTCAACTTCCTTGTGACTCACCCATGCGCTCACATGTTTTCACCGTCGCTCGAACTCCGCTCTTGCTGTGTGGATTGTTGCTTGGACTGGTGACATGTCCGGCAGCCGCGCAGCAAGAACGGCCCTTTGGCCCCGATTTCCCCAACCTGGATTCGCATGCCAGTGGCGAGTGGTGGAAGCCCAGAGGTGACGAGCAACCTCAATTGATGGTGCCGCGAGACGAGGTGCTGGCATTCGCCCTGTATACGCATGACCGCGGAGTCCTCAAACTCTCGGCGCAGCTCTATCCGTTGCTGCCTGAAGAGACGCGCGATGTGCGGTTGGAGTTTGAGCGAGATGGCAATTGGCAGGAAGTGGCCATCGAGTCAGTTAACGAAACAGGCTGGAGCGCCCATTTCCGCGTGGAAGATTGGGACAACACGCGCGACGTGAAGTATCGCTTGCGACACGCCGAGGCCAGCACATTCGCAGGGCTGATCCGGCGCGATCCGATTGACAAGCAAGAGATTGTTGTAGGCGTGTTGTCGTGCAACTCACGTCGCACGCCCGGGCCAAGGCCAAAGATCGTCGAAAACCTCAAGAAGCAGAACCCCGATCTGTTGTTCTTTGCCGGCGATCAGACCTACCACCATACGGAACACACATTTGGATGGCTGGAGTTTGGATCGCAGTTCCGCGATGTGCTGAAAGATCGCCCCGTGATTACCATCCCCGACGATCACGATGTCGGCCAGGCGAACATTTGGGGAGAAAACGGCAAGAAGGCATCCACAGGCGCGGGACCGGATGGCGGTTATTTTTACCCTCCCAAATATGTCAACATGGTGCAGCGCTTCCAAACCTGGCACCTGCCCGATGCGTTTGATCCCACGCCCATCGAGCGCGGCATTTCCGTTTACTACACCAATCTGCGCGTTGGCGGGATTGACTTCGCCATTTTGGAAGACCGCAAATTCAAAAGTGGTCCCGAAGGCAAAATCCCCA